>MGYG01000100.1:15909-26184 GCA_001801635.1 Gammaproteobacteria bacterium RIFCSPHIGHO2_12_FULL_43_28 | reverse complement strand
GCAGAAGATATTCTGGCAACACAGTCAAAAACAGATACGCATAAAGAGTTTCTTGATAAAGCGATAACAGGATTGAAAAAATATGATGAAACGCAAAGCTTAGCGAAATCCATTTCAGTTTGGAATATTAAATCAGATATATCGAAACTGCTTTCAGGGTTGACACCGGATCTTAAAACAGAGCTCACTCAACTCATCGCGTCTGCAAAAAATATTGAGATTCAACCTGAAACCGCGCCGCTTTGGTACGAGGCTGCCTGCTGGTTAAATGGTTTTTATCAGCGTGCTCAGGATACTAAAAATGGCTGGATGGAGGGTATCATTAATTCGGCGCTAAAGATGGCAATCGATCTCAATCAGCTGGAGATCGCTTTTTATTATCACCAACTCGCTTGCATCATTCTTGAAAAACTCTCGCCTAAATCGGAAGCTAAAGAAACCAATAATCCGGCGCTGTTATTTAAAACACCGCCACCATCTCCTCATAAAGAACATTCCTCGAAAAATGAGCCGGCGGTTAAATTTCAGTAACACGTATAAGTTCGGTTAACCGAACACTTACAGTAACACTTGCTAACCCCTTGTATTTACTTACCTACTGCTTTTCATCCGTCTTAATAATTCACCCTTGTGTCTGCTATATAATATAGAAGACGCAGGAGGTGCTGGCCATGATCGAAAAAGAATTACTGGATAGATTAATCAAACACTTTAGCGATTTCGAAAAAAAATTATTTCGTGAAATGAATCACGCTCATACAGATAATGACAACGTGCAAGCGTATTTGCTGGAATCAGAAAAAATTCACCAAACATTAAATCAATTAGCTAATCGCTTGCGAATGGGCGATAAGCAATCTGGCACCTTATTCTCACACGAAGATAAAAAAGATTATTATTGGAAAAATCTGCTCAGTACCATTAACAATGTCATTCATCATATTGAAAAAGAAACCACTGCATTAGAAAAAATGTACCCTAATCAAAGAGAATTTACCTTTCACCCATCGCATTTTGATGCTTTTAAATATAAATTAGCGCTGCGTAATGAATTGCTAAGTATGAAAAAGCAGCTTCATGAGCGAGATGAAGCTGATACTGTAGTCAGTCGTAAACCAAGCAAAGCTTAGTGTTTCCTTTATTTACCAAACACCTGCCAGAATTGTTGCTTAAATGCTGGAATAGAAAAATGCTTTACCGCACGCTGATAAGCGTTTTCACCCATCACTTCACGTTGTTTTGGTGTTAAACTTAATACGTCAAGCATTGCTTTCGCAAACGATGGTGGTGCTTTCGCAGGTACCACCCAACCCGTATCACCCATCACTTCGGGAATGCCATTCACCCTGGTTGCGAGAATGGGTAATTTGGCAATCATTGCTTCTATTAAAACACGGCCAAAGGCTTCTTGGATTGAGGACAAGGTGAAGCAATCAAATGCTTTCATATAGCGAAAACCATTTGCTATAAAGCCGGTGAAGATTATCTCCTGTTCGAGATGCAATTTGCTGACTTCGCTTTTCAGTTGTGTTTCTAAAATACCGTCGCCTAATATAATAAGTTTTGCATTAGGATAATTGGGTTTGATCGACGCAAAAGCTTCAATAAGCGTGGCCAAATCTTTATTTGGCACTAATCTTGCGAGTGTGCCAAAGAGAATAATGTCATTACTTACTTTAAGCGCACCGCGTGCTTCATCTCTTGTATACAATGCTTTTTCAGTTAATTCAACATCGATGGTGTTGTAAAGCGTGACGATCTTATCTTTCGCAACGCATCGTAAATCGTTTTGCAGATCATCACGAACGGCATTTGAGACACCCGCAAACCACATGTTACGTCGCCATAATAATGTAACCAGCCATTGTCTACCGCGTGCTGACATCGTGCCTAATTCATGCATGACAAAAATAAGCGTTGGTATTTTGATGAATTGCGCCACCCACATCATGATGTAACTCGGTTTGTAACGATGACAAATCACCATATCGTAGTGGTTTTTACGCGTGAGGTTTAAGAGTTTCGCGATGGGCTTTAGTTTGAGTGTGCGAATGCTGCTTTTTGAAAAATTGAAAAAGAGGACTTCTTCTGCAAGCGTGCGCTCTCGCACCGCCTCATTCGGCTCACCCGTTAAATAAGCGACAGTGACTTTGTAGCGACTCGGGTCAAACAGCTTTGTGTATTGATTATAAATATCAATAAACTGCGTGGCATCATTGTGACCGAAAATGAGGATGTTTTTGCGCATGGAACGTTGCACCCAAATGACATGCTGTAGGCGGGGTAGGATGCCATAGTTTTGTACCGAGCGCAAAACAGGCATCCTGCTTCTGATGCCATGAAGAGCAGTGTCAGTGGGTTTAAGTTTGTGATAACATGCGCAGCCATTGATGACTTGATATGGGCGAGTTTGATGAAAAAAATTACCAAAGCGATTTTTCCAGTAGCGGGTCTAGGCACGCGGTTTTTGCCCGCCACAAAAGCAAACCCTAAAGAAATGCTGCCCATCGTAGATAAGCCATTGATTCAATACGCGGTTGAAGAGGCGGTTGCCGCTGGGATCACTGAGCTTATTTTTGTCACTAATAGCAGCAAAAGAGCAATTGAGGATCATTTTGATTCCAATTACGAGCTTGAATCTACGCTGAGGGAGCGCGGCAAGCAGGATTTATTAGACATTGTCCAGGGTATCTTGCCGGATGGCGTCTCATGCGCCTATATCCGCCAAAAATCACCACAGGGCTTGGGGCATGCGGTGCTTTGCGCGAAACAACTTATTCAGGATGAGCCCTTTGCAGTCCTTTTGGCAGACGATTTGATTGATGGTGGCGAAAGGCCCTGCTTAAAGCAAATGGTTGAGGCGTTTGCTGACACCCAAGCGAGTATCGTTGCAGTGCAAAAAATTTCACCAACCGAAACCAAGAAATACGGCATAGTAGATGCAAAGCTCGAAAAAGGAGCAATCGCACGTATGAGCGGTATTATCGAAAAGCCTGAGCCACATGATGCACCATCCAATTTGGGCGTCGTTGGGCGTTATATTTTGACGCCTGCCATTATGACCTTGCTTTTGCAAACAAAGAAAGGGTCGGGTAATGAAATTCAGCTGACCGACGCGATTGCCAAACTGTTGCTTATAGAGCCCGTGTATGCCTACCAATTTCATGGCAAACGCTACGATTGTGGTTCGAAACTTGGTTACCTTGAGGCAACCATTGCATATGCCCTAAAGCATCCAGAGTTAAGTGAACAATTTAAAGAAACCCTCGAGGCATTTGTTGCATGAGCGCGATGCAGCGGTTAGTTAAGAATGAGCGCGTGACGTATAGCATCGCCATCCTCGTCAGTTTGTTGATTTCGCTTTGGATGAGTGCAAAAGTGGCCGTGATTAATCCGGATGCGGTTTGTTATCTCATGGCCGCAAAAGCAGTTGGCGAGGGTGGCGTGCATGGTGCGATGACACTGTGTGGGCAAGCAAGCTGGCCGTTTTATTCACTGCTGATTTATCAGTTTGTGCACCTGACCCATGTTTCGTATGCTGCCATTGCTTACGGTCTTGATGCGCTATTTTCAGCGGTTTCTGTTTTTACGTTTATTCTTATTGCAAAAACCTTAGGCGGCACAAAGCGTATCATGTGGTTTGCAGCCGCAACCATTTTGCTCGCGCATGAATTTAATAGTGTACGTGAATATATTATTCGCGATCATGGATTCTGGGCGTTTTATCTACTTTCATTTTATTTTTTACTTCGTTACTTCACTACACCGAGCACATGGGTTGCTATTGCATTTAATGCAAGTTTGCTCGTCGCAAGCTTATTTCGTATTGAAGGCATTTTCTTTTTAATGGCATTGCCATTTTTAGCTTTATTTTACCAGTCATTTTCCATGAAAGAACGCTTTCACGCATTTTTTCGCCTTAATACGCTGACGCTGTTTGCAGGTATGTTTCTTGTTATATGGCTCATCTTGCATCCACAACAAACGCTCACTCATTTAGGACGTTTGGTTGAGATACCAGAACAATTCAGGCATGGTTTAGCGTTGATAAGTGATCGTTATGTGGCGGCAAGAAATGCGCTCGCGCAGCATGTTTTAACGGCAGATTCAGCGAAAGAAGCCAGTCTCGTGATGATGGTGATGCTAATGGCATGGTACTTAATGAGTGTCATCGGTAATTTGTCGTGGCCGTATACCATTATGGTTATTTATGCTTGGTCGCGCCGTTTTATCACACTGAGCCCATCCGCGCGTTTGGTGTGGTGGGGTTATATCGCGATCAATGTCTTTGTTACGTTTATGTTTTTGCTTGAGCGATTTTTTCTATCAAAACGTTATTTAATTGCGTTGTCATTAGTATTAATGTTGTGGGTTCCATTCGTGCTGGATGATTTATGGAAGAAGCGACGTGCGATGCGTTATCGTGTCTTGTTTGCTGTTCTTACGTTATGGATAGCAATAGCAGGTTGGCATAGTATGCTTAATCGAGGTTATTCGAAAGCGTATATAGAAGAAGCAGGTAGCTGGATTGCTACCCACATCCCTAAAGAGGCAATGCTTTATACGAACGATCCGCAATTAATGTATTACACCGATCATTACGATCGGCAGCTTTTTGAAAAAGCAAGAATCTATACTGACATGAATGCCATCGCGAATAATAAATGGCGTCAATTTGATTATCTTGCCCTTCGAATTCATCAAAAAGAAGCATCGAAGCGTATGGCTGAGCTGAATGGAATGTCAATCATACCGATTAAAATATTCCAGAATAAGCGTCATGACCAAGTGGTCGTTTATCGTGTGATTAATGAGGAGAGACAACCTTGAATATTGCAGTCATTGGGGCGGGTTATGTCGGGCTTGTGACAGGCGCTTGTTTTGCGGAATTAGGCAACCAGGTTACTTGTATCGATGTGAATAAAGATAAGATTACAAAATTACGCGATGGCATTTTACCGATTTATGAACCTGGTCTAGATACCATGGTGGTATCCAATATGCAGCAGGGACGTTTAAATTTTGCAACCTCCCTCGCTGAATTAACCGCACATCCAGAAGTGATTTTTATCGCCGTTGGTACACCCAGTGATAAAGAAGGGGCGGCTGATATTAAATACGTGTTAGAAGCAGCGAAAGATATTGGTTCGCATATCAAGCAATATTGTGTGATTGTTGATAAATCCACGGTGCCTGTTGGCATGGCGGACCAAGTGAGAGAAGCCGTGTTGCAAGCACTTGCAACACGTGCGCTCAGCGTTGATTTTGATGTAGTGAGTAATCCTGAATTTTTGCGTGAAGGCGCAGCCATTGAAGATTTTATGCGTCCTGACCGCGTGGTGATTGGTTTAGCTTCCGATAATGCAAAACGTATTATGCTTGATTTGTATTTACCTATTTTGCGTAGTGCGGAACGTCTTTATTTTATGAACGTCAAAGACGCTGAGATGACAAAGTATGCGGCAAACGCGATGCTTGCAACACGCATTTCGTTTATGAATGAAATGGCGGTCTTGTGCGATAAAATGGGCGTTGATATTGAAAATGTGCGTATTGGTATCGGTTCTGATGCACGCATTGGTAATGCATTTTTATATCCAGGTTGCGGTTACGGTGGTTCCTGTTTTCCAAAAGACGTACGTGCATTGGTGAAAATGGCGGAACAGAACGGTGTTGAACCGTTTATCTTAAATGCGGTTGAAAAACGTAACATGATGCAAAAGCAATTCTTAGCGCAAAAAGTAAAACAGGTTTTTGGCGATGACTTATCAACTATCACACTCGGTGTATGGGGGCTTTCCTTTAAACCAGGTACCGATGATATGCGTGAAGCTTCTTCACTGGTTTTATTAGAAGAAGTGATAAAGCGCGGGGCACGCGTTAAAGCTTATGATCCGGCCGCGATGCCTGTTGCACGTGAAATCATGCCTAAAGAATGGTTTGACACTGGTAAATTAACGCTGACTGAACAACAAAATGAGGCGCTTAAAGATGTCGATGCATTGTTATTAGTGACTGAGTGGAAACCATTTTGTTATCCAGATATTGGTGTGATGAAATCGCTGATGCGTAAAAAAATTATATTCGATGGCCGTAATCAATATGATCCGCAGCAAATGCGCGCGGCGGGTTTTGACTATCATGGTATCGGACGGCCTAGTGGTGACTGCTAGGCAATCCGAATGCTCATTTCATTTAATCGTGAGATGGCGCGTGCGTATTGAAAATTAATGTGTTCGTGTAAATACGTTTTTTCCATATTCGCATCGCCAGTATAAATTAATTTTACATTCGCATTATAAAGAACATCAATTAATCTGATAAAAAGCACGACCCTATCCTTTGCACTGTCTGAAAAAGTACGCATATTGCTGATCAGTATTGTTTTATATTCTTTTGTAAGGTGTAAATAATCGCTGGGGTTACGTGGGGGAGCGCAGATGATATCAAAGTCAAACCAAATAACGTTATTTGCACGTTTGATGATTTCAATTTTTCTATCATGTACACGAATAGGATCCGTAGTGACATTTGCGTTATTAGAAAGTTGTTGAAATACATCGTCTAATTTCTTAAGCGCCATCGCTGCTTCATTTTTGCGACTGTATTGATTGATCTTTTGTGATCGATAATCGAATTGTGAGTCAATCTCAATGACAGTCATATTGTCTTTGATAAGCGCGATAGTTTTTTTAAATAATTCTCGTTGTAATCCGCGTTGATATAAATGATCAGGCGCTTCGTTCGAGGTAACAAATAAAGAGACGCCGCGCTGAAATAAATTTTCTAATAATCTACCCAATATCATGGCATCTGCGGTATCTGTTATATGCAGTTCGTCAAAACAAATTAGTTGGGTAGAGGCTGCGATTTCTTCGGCAATAAATGCAAGCGGATCAGGCTTGCCAGCGTAGTGGCGTAATTTTTGGTGGATAGCATGGATAAATTCATGAAAATGAGTGCGCATTTTCTGCGACAGTGGAATGCGTTGATAAAAGCAATCCATGATAAATGTTTTGCCGACACCAACGTTACCAAATAAGTAGCAGCCTTTTACCCGCTTCTTTTGCCTTAATCGATTGAACCAGCGCTTGCGGCGACGCTCTTCGTTGAGTAGATCATCGTAAAGCGGCTGTATTGCCTTTAATACAGTTAGCTGGCGCGCATCGGGTTGGTAGCCTTGATGGCGGCATTGCTCGTGGTAATAACGTATCAGTGTCATGTACAGACCACCCTTGCTCTATCAGTATTGATTTGATATAAGTTGCAATTCCCCTAGTCTTACCGAGGAGCGACGATGCGCATTGCCTATGCTACCACGTTTGATGCAAACGACATTCATAACTGGTCTGGCACCCCTTATCATATGTCCCATGCGCTTGCCGAACAAGGGATTGGGGTCGATTATATCGGTTCATTAAAGCGCAAGTTGCCGCTTTTTTTTAAACTTAAACAAACGGTTAACAAATATTTATGTGACCAGCGCGAAAGCCCCCGGTTTAACACAACGGCAGCGCAATATTACTCTTTGCAAGTAAAGAATCAGTTGGCTGATTTATCCGTTGATGCGGTGGTTTCACCCCTGATTAATCCCATTGCTTATCTTGATTGCAAGCAGCCTGTCATATTGTGGACGGATGCCTTATATGCGGCCATGTTGGGTTTTTACCCGCCGTTTGCCTATCATTCGGCTAGTTCTGTGCAGCAAGGGAACCAGATGACCGCAGCGTGCTTGTCCCGTTGTGAGCTTGCCATTTTTTCTTCGGAGTGGGCAGCAAACAGCGCCATTCAATTTTATGGTGCGAGCAAAGACAAAGTTAAAGTCGTGCCCTTTGGTGCCAACATTGATTCATATCCTTTAGCGACGGAAATTCGTGACATCATTTCGCAACGTCGAGGTGATAAAATTAAATTGTTGTTTCTTGCTAAAAGTTGGGAGCGAAAAGGTGGTGATGTTGTATTGGCCGTTGCAAAAGCACTTTATGAAGCGGGTCATCCGGTGGAGTTGATCATCGTTGGCTATACACCTAAATTAGATAGCATCCCACCTTATGTCTCCTGTCTTGGTTTCATCTCAAAACATACGGCACAGGGTAAAGAACGCATTCAACAATTACTGAAAGAAACGCATTTTCTGTTCGTGCCATCGCGCGCAGAAGCCTACGGTATTGTTTTTTGTGAAGCGAATGCCTTTGGTGTGCCATGTCTCACAACGTATGTTGGCGGTATCGGTACAGTCATTAAAGATCACATTAATGGTATGACGTTTGCGCTTGATGCATCAGTTGCAACGTATTGCAATTACATAGTGGATTTGATGAAGAATAGAACGGAATATGAAAAATTGGCAATGTCAGCGTATCAGGAATTTGTGACGCGGCTTAATTGGAAAGTCGCAACGCAAGAAGTGAAGCTGCTGATTGAGAATATTTTATAGTCACCAATTATCGCAGTAACAGCTCAGTATATGCCGCAGGAGGTTCGTCGTTGCGAGGCTGCGAAGCGTTTAGCCGAAGCAACCCAAGAGGCGGTAGAAAACTGGATTGCCACGCCCGCAAAAAACGCGGGCTCGCAATGACGGGTGAGCAGTTACTTACCGCAACGCTTGTAAAACAGGAATGAGCGATATAATCAGTAATAATGCAAAAAGCGGTGCGGTGGGTGCTAAAATCATAATGCCCGCCATCGGCAGTTTACTGAGTAGCCGCTTTATACAGACGATAATCACAAAGAGATATAAGGCGAGCAGAAGGATGCCAAGCGGTATCCAATTTAGAGGACGTTTTAAATAATACATAGCGAGTGAAAAACTCGCGAGATAAAACGCAATAAAGGTTTCAGTGCTGAGTATGAGATAATCTTTCCAAGCGATTTTAGCGTCAGTATTCAATGGAATGCTACCTTGGCGAGTGTGTTGCGATTCTACTACCAGTGATTTTGTCGAGTCAACAGGCCCTATTCTTTGATCTCTATGCTTGCCATTTTTCGCTTCAGTTTGCCGCGTAAAATGAAGGCGACCATGGTGCCAGCAAGTAAAAATAAATAAAGCGGATAGACAATGGCAAGGTTCCAGTTGCTAACGGCGATGACTTCAATGGTATTTGCAATAAAGAAGATGGTCCACGCGGTAAAATCTTCGGTATCCGGTTCTTTGAACGTCTTAACAAGGGTTGGAATAGCGCCAGTTGAATCAATCGCAACATTGATTAGTAGTGTCATGATTGCATCATGCGAAAGTAGCCATGGAATGATGCTCACTGCCGCTGCGATAATGCAAAATGTATCTAATCGTGTCCATATGGCATAACCATAGCGGATCGATAATAAGACGGTAATGAACGGGCCAAGAAAATAACCGAGTGGTAACCAGATGGTGTGAAAATCACCCTCAGCGATATAGGAAAAAGCCAATAACCCACCGATGACTGTCCAAATTAACCAGGTTGCACGGTTTGGACGGGTTTTTCCCCTGAGGATGCTGATGATATAAGGGATATAACCGACTAAGGCGAGTACGCCGGCAGTAATACCGAGCATTTCCTGAATCTGTTCCATAGTGACCATCCGTGGTTAGCTTTACCTTATTTGAGCGTATTTTCGTTCAAATGGAAAGTTTTATTTCGTTTCTTTTTGAGTGCTTCCTGACGTTTTTTACCGACGATAATACGTCCGCAACATTCGCAATAAAATGGATTAGCGAGCGATTCTTCGTTTTCATTGTAATCAAACATGATTTCTTCGTTGGCATCGATATCAACGATACATTCAAAGCTGTGCTTTGCGCGATTTACTTTTATGTTTGGTGTGCAGCTGTGATTGATATGTCCCGCTGTGTAATCTTCGATGTGCTTGTCCTTGCCAAGCTGGACTGAGGTTCGAGTGGGATGTTGGATGATTTTGCCTTTCATTTGAAATAAGGTATCACCCCTTTTAAAAGCAACTTTTGTAAAAACCCCTTCACCGTGAATACCTTCCTTGATGACTAGATCAGGTGGGACGCGTGTATCCTTAGTCATGTTAGCCTCAACTTCATTGATTTATACATGCTTTATATTTTACCAAATTGGGTTGCGGACAGGGCGGGGTGATGGAAGCAATGGGATGTAACCGGCTGTAATTAATGAGAAAATAAAGTTTGGAATTAATGTTGTATAAATAATGTACTAAATGAAGAATTGAGGCTCTGTACACGACAAAATTTAAAGTTGCCCGTTCATGCTTCGAGACGGCGCAAAAAACGCGCCTCCTCAGCACGAACGGGGTCTAAATATGTTC
>MGYG01000100.1:0-15883 GCA_001801635.1 Gammaproteobacteria bacterium RIFCSPHIGHO2_12_FULL_43_28 | reverse complement strand
CGCGTTTTTTGCGCCGTCTCGAAGGGTTCGCAATGCAGCGTGTTTAGTAGCGTAGTGTCACGTCGAAAAAGGGCCCGGCAAACCCGACGTTTGCATCGTTACGATTCGTCGTGCTATCGGTTGCTACACCAAAATACTGAGTCACATCATAACCTAGCCGCGCGTCAACATATTGTCTGAATGTGTATTGCACACCAATTTTGGCACCAACGGCAGGGACCACAATGTGTTCATTGGGGATACTGGTTGAGCTTAAGACGCTATTTGTCATCGTGTTATAAAAACCGGTCCGTGTACCGTATAATACCTTTGTATCAACGCCGCCAAAAACACCAAAAGCAGGGTAGCGATCATAGAAGGGATAGCAATCACCTTCCATGCCAAAGTCAGGCCCAATGCCAGAAAAACGGCTGCCGATATCGCTGTTAAACGTGGAGCCAGGCGCAGTCCCTTCTGAAACAAGTTCTTTTTCAAGCCGTGTATAATTTAAGCCGCCATAATAACCGAGCGAAAAACTGGGTGAGAGTTTGACGGTATGGCCTGCCTTGAGATCAAATGAATCATAGGTAAAGGTCGTCATGCCACTTGCCCACGTTGCTGTACCGAGGCCGCCTGGCTGGATTTGTATATTGTTTCCGGTGAGTGAACTGGAATCAGAGGCCCTCAGATGGTTGTAATCAAAGCCGACATCACTGTCTTTTTCCTCTAAATGATACATCCAGTCGAGGAAATAACCGGTATGGTAATCCGTATCAACATTGAATTCCTTGTTGCTATCTTGTGTTGCATATTGTGTGCCATTATTACCAAATTCCTGATAATTTAAGCCAGCAGATAATTTCCAATTATTATCCGCAAAGGCCGCGGATGCGATTAATGATGAGCTTGCAAGCAAGACAAGTGCTTTGGTTTTCATACGATTCATTCTCCTTGATAAAATAAAAAGTAACTACTCACCCGTCATTGCGAGCCCGCGCTTTCTGCGGGCGCGGCAATCCAGTTATTAGTGGATTGCTTCGGCTAAACGCTCTTAAGCCTCGCAATGACGAGCGAGCAGTTACAATAAAAATTCCATGCAGTTTGTTATCATAGTGAAATGAATGAAGAGTGCAAGATTAATTTTGCGAAATAGCCTCTACTTGGATAGCGAGATGGATATCATTGCTAACCGCGGATGGATAACCGGTTATTCCAAAGTCAGCGCGCTTTAGCACGGTTTCTGCATAAAAGCTGACAAGGTGCGCTTTTGTTTTTTTATCGATAGCAGATTGCTTAAGTGTGATTGATAAGGTAATTGGTTTTGTAATGTTTTTAATTGTCAGCATGCCCTTAATAGTGCCCGCGTGATCGTTTGTTATTTCAATTTTATGACTAATGAAATGTGCTGATGGATAACGTGCCACATCAAAAAAATTTTTACTTTTTAAAACATTCGTTACTTGCTGAAAAAGTGTTTTAACTCTTTTTGTATGAATCATTACCTCAACGTTGCTTTTCCGAGGCGTGCGATCATCATAGACAAAAGTGCCGCTTGTTGGAAATTCACCTGACAAATTTAACAAATGTAAAACGTTGACCGACCAGGTGATATGCGATTGCGCGGAAATGAAACGATAATACTCGCTACTGTGTGCTTTAAACGAAAGTAGTAGGAGCAGAAAAAATAAATAGAATTGACGGCAGCGCACCATCATGTTCCCCAGTTTTTTATAATAATTATTAGAATAAAAAAAACAGCGCCCATCATGAGCGCTGTTTGAAAGTAAGTCAAAGTAATTTTACATTTTTACATTGTGCGCCATGAACCATCAGCTTGGCGGCAAGCAACACCCGTCATCATTTGTTTTTTGCCATTGATGATCGCTGTGCTGGTATAGCTACGGCAGTGTGAATAGCCTTTGTAAGCCATGACACGAGAGGTTGGTTTGACGCTATATCTTACGCCATTATGACTGTTGCTCCAGCGTGTAGCATGATTTGTGCCATTGTTATTCATTACATGTGTCATGCGCGTATTATCACTGCTTTCCATTGAGTTACCAATGACGCCGCCAATAATAGCACCTGCTACTGCACCAACGGCAACAGCACCGCCACCTGACCCAATCGCACCACCAGCTAATCCACCGACAACTGCACCTGATGCAGCGCCAAGTAAGGTGTTTTCTTGTCTGGTATTGGTTGAACATGCAGCTAACATGAGTGTACTTGCAATGCATATTGATAAGACGCTAAGTATGTTTTTCATTACCTTAAACCTCCAATTGGATGTCGCCTGAAAAATCATTCCTTTCTATTCTCAAGTTGTGTTACGCCAAATGCGTTAAGCGGCGTTAACGATTTTTTTGTAGAGAATAGACTTCCATCGTACGTAAAACGAAATTTTTTTTCTATAGGGATAATACCTAAACAAAAATTGCAACGTTCAATATTTTTTAATTTACGAAGTTGATTCAGGTGCTTACTTCATTAATACGAAGTATTGCTTGTGTATTTTTTTATTGAAATATAAAACCAATCACAAACCGTTTTGGTTCTGATATAAATCGATTTGCACCAACTATCTGCGGCGCGTTGTTAACGGCATAAAGCGCTGCTCTATCCAATTCTTCACTTTCACTTCCGCTAATCAATTGTATTTCAGTTAATTTTCCATCGAGTTGTAACGTCATCCCAATAATGGCACGACCTTTGATGCCGAGTTGCCCTGCTGTTTTGGGATAAGTAAAATAGTGCGAGAGCGCCCTGCCCAATAATTTAATCAGCGGATCAGCAGGATGACTATCGTCACCAATCATATAAATAGGTTCTGCTTCTTGATAAGATTGCAACGAATTGATTTGACTACGACGAAAATATTGCGAGGTTGCTGCAAGCATAGATTGTTCTGGCAAATTGCTTTCATTTGATTTAAGCGTGCTAGGTTGTGGTGAATTGATAGGCGTCTCATTTTTTGTTTCCGCTTTGGTGTGAGTCGGCTTAACAGCACCCGCGTAGACATACGAGGGAACATACTCATGCGCTTCTTTTGCATTTTCAACCGGTTGGAAAGCCCATTGCAAAAAAAACAACAAAAACAATAAATGTAATAGCACGGATAGCAAGAAAGTATTGAGTAAAAATTTTCCTGTTGTGCTTTTTGCCATATCAGCCTTACACGATGATTAAACGACAGCGGTTCCCGCTGACCTTACGCCATATAAACAATCAAGGGAGTTTCCGCGTTCTTCAGTGGGAACCCCTGATTAAACGATAGTATTTACCATTCTCGCACGCTTGCTTGTGTCCTGTCCTTAGGTTCTGTCCTTAAAATGATAATCCACTACAAACGAATGAAAAAAATCGAGAACGTTCATCAAACTGTGTCATGCCAGCGTGTTTTTAGCTGGCATCCAGAATGAACCTGAGAAAAGCCTGGATGCCAGCTAAAAACACGCTGGCATGACACAGTTCCATAAACACTCTCAAAAAATCATCCAAAAATGCACTAATTACTAGCATCAATTATAAAAATGGACAAATAATAACAGTCAAGCTGAATTTTGCGCCTATTTTGGGGTAAAATAGAGGTATAAAAACGACCATAAGGAGTGTTTGCAATGAAGAGCATAAGACTGCTGACCGTGTTTCTTATTTCAAGCTCGTTCCTCATGACTTCTTGCTCCTACCGGAATGGCGGGCAAGATTACGCGGCAAATGGCTATTCAAGTCAGCCCCGTAACTACGCCGAGCGATTACCGCAAACTATCGCTAGTAAATCAAAGCTGATCGTGGTCGACCCAACCGTACATGCCTGGGGTGCGTATTCGGATGGTCAATTGGTGAAGGCAGGCCCTGCAACAGCAGGCGGCAATTGGTGTCCAGATATTAATCGTTCATGTAGAACACCATCAGGCCAGTACCGAATTCAATCATTAGGTTCGGCTGACTGTAAATCATCGATTTATCCAAAACCGAATGGCGGCGCACCAATGCCGTATTGCATGTTCTTCAATGGCGGCAGGGCATTGCACGGTTCTTATGAAGTGGTCGAGGCAAACGTTAGCCATGGCTGTGTCCGCATGGAAGTGAGCGATGCCGAATGGGTAAGACACAACTTCGCCCAAATTGGTACACGAGTCGTTGTGAAGCCATATTAAAGCTCGCTTAAAAGTAAGTGCTTGAAAGTGCCAAGTCGCGGTCATGCCTGACTTGGCACCTTGTTTCAGCGTTAACCCGTTGTTTTTCGTCTGTGTCATGTTTGCATTTTTATTAATAAAAATGATCATGTTATAGCGACTTTCTCATTCTTATTATTATCAGTGGTAAAATAATAGTAAATAAGAAATATACGAGGAGTGTCGCTCATGCAAACAAAGACAATGACACAAAAGTTCAACTTAAGTGTGGCAATTGCGTTATCTGCAACCTTTCTTATCCTGCTTCCCGGCAAAGTACAGGCAGAGTATTATTACGTGGATTCCGATTGCGAGGTGGTTGAGCCAGTTGCCTATTACTATTCTGGATGTAGTTATGCCGCACCTTGTTATGAAGTCGTAGAGATTGTCGCAAAATCACCACGCCGAGTTGGACAAAAAATGGGCGCGGGTGAACTGGTTGAATATATTTGGATTGACCCTTAGGTGATTTGTCTAGATAGTTAGCCATCGTTCTCTGCATGACAAAAATACATACTAGCCATTCACCCTTCGAGACGGCGCAAAAAGCGCGCCTCCTCAGGGCGAACGGTCAGTTAATGGGCATATTTAGAACCCGTTCGTGCTGAGGAGGCGCGCTTTTTGCGCCGTCTCGAAGCATGAACGGACAATTTTAAATTTTGTCGTGTACAGAGGCCATCGTTTTGTATGTGCTAAAATATTGAGCATGTTGTCTATTGGCATTCTACCCATGGTGACAAAATTATGGTAGACTCCGCTGTACAAAACGTACACATATAATAATCACACAGCACGAGGACATCACCATGTTTAGAACTTCTATCGAAGATAAAAGTTTCGAGATTGAATTCTCACTACGACAGGCATTAAAGAAAGAAGCTGTTTCAGATTTACTGCAAAACCTGCTTATCAAAGCTTCCTTAGCGACTGTTTATAGTAAAGAAGACTTTATTCATGCGATTCACAACTTGCAACCAACGGATGATGAAATTGAGCGTGCAGCGACAGTACTTTATAAATGGGTTGGTAATCAAGCGAATAAATCACTCTTAAATCAAACACAAATTTTCCGTGAGAAAAATACCTATGGCTTAATCAGTCTGAATGAGTTGCCAGAAGTGATTGCCGATTGTTTGCATCAGCAAAAAAGCATCAAAACAAAAAATTACAAAGAGCAAATTTACGTCTGGATTGATGTTATCGAAAAAGAAAAGCATCTCAAATTAAATAAAAAAGCGAATAGCAAACATGGATTGAAACAAGCTAAAAAGCAATTATTAAAAACGATTATTGAAGAAACAAAAAAGCAGTTGAGCGCTAAATTATATGTTGACCCAAGCGATGTTGAGATGAAACTTCGTTTTGCATTGCAAGCATTTGCTAAAGCATCACAGCAAAATCAAAAGAGAGGGACGAGTGATACCGCAAAAGCAATTAATAAATTATTGCTTGATTTTAATTGGCAGACGGTTGATCTGAAACAAATCGATGAAGAGAAAAAGTATTCTAAAAAGAAAACGCATTCGAATAATGAAATAGCGAAAAAGCCTGAAAATGTCGCTGATCATCGCGTGGAAAGCATGAAACAGCAGTTTAATGAGATGCGAAAGCAACTAGCTGAATTGAAAAACGCAAATCCCTATTGCTACCAAGATAATAGAGGCATTTGGCATACCCAAACAAATACACAATCGTTGAGCCTCATGCGAGCTGAAGAAATGCTGAAGTTATTGGAAAAGCAAATCTCGGCAAAAAAAGTCGATGAGAAAAAACTGCTTGATAAGGAAGATCAGTTAAACGAAACGGCCAAAGCATTGCTTGCCACTTGCAAGGAAATCAAAGTAGAGCAGCAGCAAGATGATAAGAAAGCTGAATTGGCGCAGAAAAAGTGGAATAGTCAGGTTAGCATTATAATGGAATATGCGACTAGCGTTCAAAATGAAATGCCACCCAAGGAAGTAGATAGGCTTTCTCAACTGGGTGATCTAATGGACCAGTTGAACCAGCTTCTCAACTCAACTGAGGTAGATAAATGTAAGAAGCTTGGTATCGTACGACGTAAAATTGATGTCATTGCCAATAAGAATGATAGTCAGGCAATGCATACGCTTGTCACCGCTTCTTGCACCACGTTTAAGCCAGCTCAAGCGGCACCACCGCTAGCAGAGAAAAAATTAGAGAATCGCAAACCGCAAAAAATCTAGCCGGAATAGGGTAAACCGGGCCATGCGAGCTTTTGCCGAATGGCCTGGTTGGTCCCCTTGGACCTCTCCTGTCATGTCAATTGTGTCCTTGTCGAATACGACACCCATCACGGCAGAACTTGACCAATGCAGTGACTAAGTGGCATAGTATGCGCAAAATAGCGGTCGAACTAGGTTAAAAAAACCAGACGCCGCATTATAAAGACAGCGCGGTTTCAGATTGGCTCTGAAACACAGTGTTGCAAGGATAGCGTAGGGTGGAAATCGTTCGTCAAGGAAGCTCATCAGTCATTCGCTGATGATCTCGCACTGTCGTTGTCTAATACAAATAATCTGAAAAAAACAGCGGTTTGTGCTGACGCCCGGCTTTATTCATACCGGGGCAAGAGCCAAAGAGGGGTGGGGTTGTGTTAAAGCGACGACGTCTATTGATAACCGGTCTTATGTGCGGCATCGCATTATTATTAAGCGGTTGTAAATTTGTTTTGCTTGATCCAAAAGGCATGATTGCGGCTGATGAAAAGCGCATCATGCTTACCTCTATCTTACTCATGCTGATTGTTGTACTGCCAGTCATCTTTTTGGCGTTTGCCATTGCATGGCGTTATCGGGAAAGTAATAAACATGCAACGTATGCACCTGAGTGGTCGCACAATCTGTTATTAGAAATTATTTGGTGGTCAATTCCTTGTGCGATTATCGCAACGCTTGCAACGATTACCTGGATTAGTTCACATCGTTTAGATCCCTACAAACCACTTGCTGTCAAAGGTGAACCACTAGAGATTGATGTGATTGCATTACGGTGGAAATGGCTGTTTATCTATCCTAAACAAACTATTGCAACCGTTAATTTCATCCAGTTTCCAGTGAATGTGCCGGTTCGATTCATGATTACCGCCGAAGGTCCAATGAATTCATTTCAAATACCGCAGCTTGGCGGGCAAATTTATGCGATGGCTGGCATGCAAACCAAGCTGCATCTGATCGCTAATGCCGTAGGTGATTACGACGGTATTTCAGCAAACTTTAGTGGTGATGGCTTCTCTGACATGAAATTCATTGCTCGCGTCACTACCAAAGCGCAGTTTGATCAGTGGGTAAAGACAGTGAAGCAATCGAAAGCGACATTGACGAGCGATGCTTACAATCAATTAGTTGTGCCAAGCATTAAACACCCGCAGCAATCTTTTTCCGCCGTCAATAAAACTATTTTTGAAACCGTCGTCATGAAAACAATGATGCCTATGACAGAAGGTAACATAAAATGATGCAAAAAATACTATTTGGAAATTTAACCTGGCAAGCTATTCCATTTAATAATCCCATCATCATGGGCGCTGCCGTGTTTATGGTTGCAATCATTCTATTAATCATTGGCGCACTATTTTATTTTAAGCAATGGAAAACCTTGTGGACAGAATGGTTAACGACGGTTGATCATAAAAAAATTGGACTCATGTATATTATCCTCGCGTTTGTGATGTTGGTACGCGGCTTAATTGATGCTGCGATGATGCGCTTGCAGCAAGCGATTGCAGTGGGTGATTCCATGGGTTATCTCCCGCCCGAACACTACAACCAAATTTTTACTGCGCACGGCGTTATCATGATTTTCTTCATGGCCATGCCATTCATGTTTGGTTTAATTAATATTGTATTACCATTACAAATTGGCGCGCGCGATGTGGCGTTTCCCTTTTTAAACTCACTTAGTTTTTGGCTCGCCGTGGTTGGTGCAGTCCTTTTAAATATATCATTGGTGATTGGTGATTTTGCCGCAACCGGTTGGCTTGCGTACCCGCCGCTCTCAGAACTTGCTTATAGTCCTGGGGTTGGTGTTGATTATTATATTATGGCGCTGCAAATTTCTGGTATTGGCACGCTTTTATCCGGCATTAATTTTGTTGTAACGATTTTAAAAATGCGTTGTCCTGGTATGACGCTCATGAAAATGCCCGTCTTTGTTTGGACAAGCTTATGTTCCATGATTCTTGTTATTCTCGCATTCCCTGTATTAACTGTTACACTCGCACTCTTATGTTTTGATCGCTATTTTGGCATGCATTTTTTTACTGCCGATGCAGGTGGTAATGCCATGATGTATATCAATCTCATTTGGATTTGGGGACATCCGGAAGTTTATATTCTTATACTGCCTGCCTTTGGTATTTACTCTGAAGTGGTTGCGACATTTTCTAAAAAATATTTATTTGGTTATGCAACGATGGTGTGGGCAACGGCTTGCATTACGCTGCTTGCATTTAGTGTTTGGTTGCATCACTTTTTTACGATGGGCGCAGGCGCTAATGTAAATGCATTCTTTGGAATTGCGACGATGGTGATTTCAGTGCCCACCGGTGTCAAAGTATTTAACTGGTTGTTTACCATGTATCGCGGGCGAATTACGTTTACCACGCCGATGTTGTGGACCATGGGTTTTATATCAACGTTTGCGATTGGTGGGATGACGGGTGTATTGATGGCTGTGCCTGCAATTGATTATCAAGTACATAACAGTTTGTTTTTGATAGCACATTTCCATAATGCCATCATTGGTGGCGTGTTATTTGGTTACTTGGCAGGGTTGACCTATTGGTTTCCGAAAGTATTTGGTTTTAAATTAAATGAGACGCTGGGGCGCTATGCATTCTGGAGCTGGATTATCGGCTTTTATGTCGCATTTTTACCGGTTTACCTGCTTGGTATGATGGGGATGACCAGACGCTTAAGTCACTACGATGCTGCAACTGGCTGGCATCCTTTCTTAGTGGTTGCTGCCATTGGCGTCTTGATTATTTGTGGTGGCGTTTTATTCCAAGTCGCTCAGTTATTGGTAAGTATTAAAAATCGCGCTTCCTACAGAGATGTGACGGGTGATCCTTGGGATGGTCGAACACTCGAATGGTCGATCGCATCGCCTGCGCCTTTTTACAATTTTGCGATTACCCCGCACGTAAACAGTCGTGATGCATTCTGGCAAGCAAAGCAAGAGGGATCGCATCAGTCAGAAACGAAGCCGCAATATGAAGATATTCATATGCCAAAAAATACTGGTGTTGGTTTTATTATCGCCGTATTTAGCGGCATTTTTGGGTTTGCAGCGGTGTGGCATATTGTGTGGTTAAGCATCGTTGGTCTTGCTGGTGCCATTATCACCGTGATAGTTCGCAGCTTTAATATGGAGGTTGATTATTACTTGAAAGCGGATGACGTTGAACGAATGGAACGCGAAAGGCAATCAATGATAACGCAAATGGCCACAAAAGCTGCTTGTTGCGGCAGTGTTGCGACGCAGCCACAGATATTAAATACACAGAACATCTGATGAGTGAGATGATAATGACACATGCAGCGACACATGCAGATCACAGCGATGATACTGATATTTTTGGCTTCTGGATTTATATCTTAAGCGATTGCATTTTATTTGCGAGTTTGTTTGCTGTGTTTGCCGTATTGCAAAGCAACGTCTACGGCGGTCCAGGTATTAAAGAGCTAAGTAATTTGTCCTATGTGTTGATTGAAACCATGGTGCTGCTCGCAAGTAGTTTTACGTATGGTTTGTCCATATTATCAGTTTATAAAAATGCGAAATATCGCGTGCTATTTTATTTAGGGTTAACTTTCTTGCTTGGTGCAAGTTTCGTTGGTATGGAAATAAATGAATTCACCCATTTATTTCTTGAAGGCCATACGTGGCAGAGTAGTGCGGCATTATCCTCATTCTTTGCGCTCGTGGGTACGCACGGTTTGCATGTTAGCATTGGTCTACTTTGGATGTTGCTTTTGATGGCGCAGCTAATCACATTTGGTATGACACCAGTGATCAGTAGACGCTTAACTTACCTTGGTTTGTTTTGGGCGTTTTTAGATATTATTTGGATATTTGTCTTTACGATTGTTTACTTGATGGGGTCAATCTAATGGCTAATCATGTGGAGCAGAGTGGCGGCAAGAAGACACTGAAATCCTATTTAATCGGATTAGCCCTATCGCTCATTCTGACACTTCTCGCCTTTGCATTAGTGCAAAAACATTTATTAACAACGGCTAATCTTTATATCACGCTGGGGCTTTTGGCGATTGCACAATTTTACGTGCAATCCGTTTGTTTCCTGCGTATAAATAGCAGTAAAGAAGGACAGTGGCATTTGCTGCCCTATCTCTTTTCAATTGTGATCATCGCTATTCTCGCGGGTGGGACGATGTGGATTATGTATAATCTCAATTATTACATGTTTAATTGAAACGGCTTGATCATTCAAAACCATGTATGTTTCGTAGGATTTTGAGTATTAACCTTGGGTTTTGATAGTACAAGCTTATTATTCGCCTGAAATAATCTTGCACTTGCATATTCATTACGCGGTCTAATGCCAAATACGTCCATTAAGAAAAGACAAATTCTCGCACGATATCGATTTTCTAACGTGTTGTCCCCAGCTTCAGTCGCGATTTTCAAAATCAATTCAGCAGGTAAGGTTTTAATATAACAATTATCCGGTTGTTCTTCTTTAGCGCCTGCAATGAAAGTGGCGGCTTGATCGCTATAACGGAACGGTGCATCGCTCACTTTATTATTATTGGTGAATGCATTGATCAATGGGTCGTCTGATTTGGTCTTTAAAATATTGGCAGAATAAAAACGTGTGAGACGAGGATTGTTATAAATAGAAACAAGCAGCTCAGTATTCATTTTAATGTTATTGTGGCTTATGCCGAGTGTGCTGATGCTGTTATTTTTAAGTAGTTCGACTAGCCCGTGATTATCGAATAAGTTTCGATTAAGGTTGAGGGCCTTGATCGTTTTATTTTCTTTAAATTTGGTCATGGCAAGATTATCAATATCATTTTCAGCAATATTTAAATGCGCGAGTTGCTTGCACTTTTCAAGAATTGCCATCGCGCCGAGATTGCCAAGCTTATTACATTCGATCGTTAAATGGGTTAGCTGGGGTAACTCTGCAATTTTTAACGCAGCATAATCAGTAAGCTTATTGCAGCTCACATTAAGTGACTGTATGGATGGTGATATCGTTTCAAATGCATTATCGGTCAGGTTATTATTACTCAGGTTGAGCGCAATTAATGTGGGTATCGTGAGTAACAGCTTTGCACCCTCATCACCAAGCATATTATTGTTAATGATAATCGTGGTAATGTTAGAGATGCTTGGTATGTTTGCCAGTATTGCTGCGCCCCTTGCAGTTAATTGATTACAACCAACAGCAAGGGTCGTGATTTCTTTGAATTTGTCTTTGCTTTCACTAAATACTTCTAGGAGGTTGTTTGCGTCATCATCGTTGATTTCGCAGTCTTTGAGTATTAGTGTATTTTTGCGGAATCGCATCTTATGTAAGTTAGCCATAGTACCACCCTGATTATGATGTCGCATTATAGCAAGCGCGTTAGCGCTTAAGATTAAGGCAGTCTTAAGAGAAAAATCAGTGCCGCTCCTTTATAGGCATGCTAAATTAGGAGAGTGTTTATGGACTGTGTCATGCCAGCGTGCTTTTAGCTGGCATCCAGGCTTTTCTCATGTTCATTCTGGGTGCCAGCTAAAAGCACGCTGGCATGACACAGTTTGATGAATGTTCTCTAAATTAGCAGGTAAGATTGACACGCTAGGCTGGCACTAACCCGATGAAAATAAGCATCTATCCAAGTACTATTTCTGATGCCTTTGCCCTCGCGCAATTAGAACGGCGCTGCTTCCCAGGGGATCGTTTGTCTCTTGGGCAATATCGCTATTTTATTCGGCGTCCTAGCGCGCAGGTCTTGACCATGATGCAGTCTGATAAGGTCATTGGCGGAGCGGTGCTTCTCTTTAGGCGGCATTCGGCCATTGCCAGGCTTTATTCTATCGCCATCGACCCCGCCTTCCAGGGACATGGGTTGGGGGTGGAACTCCTTGCTGAGGTTGAAGCGTATGCAAAGGGGCGTCGGGCCACCCTGGTGCGGCTAGAAGTTCGTCAGGATAATCAAGTGGCCATTCAGTTTTATAAAAAACATGGTTATCTCGCCTTTGGCGAGTACGAGCACTACTATGAGGATGGTGCGCCCGCTTTGCGAATGCAAAAAATACTGATAAAATGACCCATTGTGATTGCTTCTTAATGCATTCAATTATTCCCTTCTCGACCCGTGGGGTAATCGACTCCTCAATATTGGTAAAACGACTCATTCATGCAAAGTATAGTTGTCATTAATAAACCCAAGGATTGGAAATTTCAGATTCAGGATGTTGAAGTTGTTTCCGCCAAGGCCTACCTGACTGATTTAAAATATTCAGAAATTAGCAATCTTCGCGTTTATAATCTTTGCCAATCGTATCGCTATCAGGGCATAGGTTACTACGTTTCCCTGCTTGCCGAGGCGAGAGGGCATCGCAGTTTTCCCAATATCACGACGATTCAGGATTTAAAATCGCAATCGATTGTGCGCATTATTTCAGATGAGCTTGATAAACGAATCCAAAGTAGTTTTTCGCGTATTCGATCTAATCGATTTGATTTGAATATTTATTTTGGCAAGAGCGTCGCAAAACAATATGAGCAACTTAGTAAACAGCTATATAATCTTTTTCCAGCGCCATTATTAAGTGTTAGTTTTATTTGGAATGAAGAACAGAAAAAGTGGCTGCTGCAAAATATATTTCCTTTGCCATTAAGTCAGATTCCTGAATTACATAAACCGTATTTGCTCGAATTTGCGCGCGAATATTTTGGTCGAAAACGCATTCATTCCACATCAGGTAATTCGAAACTAGTTTACGATCTTGCCATCTTGGTCAATCCAGAAGAAAAATCCCCTCCTTCTGATCGAAAAGCATTGAATAAATTTATTGAAGCCGCAGAAGATGCAGGCATGCGCGCGCGTTTGATCACTAAAAATGATTACAGCCGTATTCCTGAATTTGATGCCTTATTTATTCGTGAAACAACGTCTGTTAATCATCATACGTATCGTTTTGCACGTCGTGCATCCGCTGAAAATTTAGTGGTGATGGATGATCCCGTGTCCATTGTACGTTGTGCGAATAAAGTGTATATGGCGGAGGTGATGCGTAAAGCAAATATCCCGACGCCAAAAACCGTGATTGTTCATAAGAAAAATGCGGACCAATTGGTAAATGAATTGGGCTTGCCGTATGTATTAAAGCAACCCGATGGTTCGTTTTCAAGCGGTGTAATGAAAGTGAAAGATCAACTTGATTTGGATGAATCCCTTAATCGTCTTTTGAATCAATCTGATCTTATTATCGCCCAAGAATATGTGCCGACTGAGTTTGACTGGCGCATCGGTATTTTAAATAAAATGCCTTTGTATGCTTGTAAATATTTTATGGCGAAAAACCACTGGCAAATTAACCAATGGCAAGCCAATGGCAGTTTTAAAGTGGGAGCGCATCAATCGGTTCGGTTAGAAGATGTGCCGCAAAAAGTATTAAACATTGCAAAACGCGCGGCAAGTTTGATTGGCGATGGTTTGTATGGCGTTGACATAAAACAAATTGATAATAAAGTCATGGTAATTGAAGTAAATGATAATCCCAATATTGATTTTGGTACTGAGGATGGGATTTTAAAAGATCAATTATATAAAGAAATCATGGAATGGTTTTCGTGGCGGATGAAGAGTAAATTGAATAAGAGCTGATGTGATTGTGTGTCTAATCCCGGATATTATCAGTTGTCACCTCATCCGCTTCGCCGCGCCGCCCCTCATGCCAGCCTTGCAGTACCACAAAGAACGCGGGAACGAAGACGACGGCAAGACAGGTTGAAGCGAGCATTCCCGAGCAAACAGCGATGCCTATCGAATGTCTTGCGTTCGCACCAGCACCGCTTGCAAATACCAAAGGCATCACACCGAGAATAAAAGCAAACGACGTCATGATAATCGGACGAAAACGTGTTTTAGCGCCTAACACAGCAGATTCAATAATGGATTTGTGATGAATTTCTCTATATTCCCGCGCGACCTCAATAATTAAAATTGCATTTTTAGCGGCAAGTGCGATTAATAATAAAATCCCGATTTGCGTATACATATTATTGGCAAGTCCTAATGCGGTGAGTGCCAAAACAGTTCCAGTTAATGCAAGCGGAACCGAGAAAAGAATGGCGGCTGGAGTGACCCAATTTTCATACTGTCCCGCCAAGATCAAATACACTAAAATCAATGACAGAATAAAAATATAATAACTCATATTGCCTGCCAATATTTCCTGATAAGCCGTACTCGTCCACTCATACGACATCCCGGCAGGCAGCACTTCTTTTGCGAGGGTTTCTATCGATTGAATGGCTTGTCCTGAACTATAACCCGTTCCGGATGAGCCATAGATATTACTCGATGGATAAAGGTTATAAAGCGAGATGATGGATGGACCAACTGTTGGACTCATGTTGGTTAACGTACCGAGCGGTACCATTTCATCTGACTGATTTTTTACATAGAAATTGCGTACACCGTCAATCGTCATGCGCGATGCCGCATCGGCCTGAACATAAACTTGAAAAACTTGTCCGAATTTCGTAAATAAATTGACGTAACTTGAACCGAGATACGTTTGCAAGGTATCCGTTGCATCACCTACCGTGACACCTAATGATTCTGCTTTGACGCGGTCAATCGGTGCTGATAACTGCGGAACAGAGGCACGAAACGAGGTCATTAATCGTTGTAATTTCGGTTGTTGATTACCGTATTGAATGAGTGTTTCCGTTGCCGTTTGCAATTTTTTATAATCAAACGAACCATCTTGTAATTCAACCTGCATTTGAAATCCGCCGGAGGTCCCCAAACCTTGAATAGGCGGCGGCACCATGACCAATATTTTAGCACTCAGGGTATTCGCTGCAATCTCATTCATTTTAGAATAAAGCGCGCGCAAATCTTCTTTTTTACCACGTACACTCCAGTCTTTAAACATAATATATAACACACCGCCATTCGATAAACTGGCATTATTATCGAGCACAGAAACACCGTCGATGGCAATCACATTGGCGATACCACCCACTTGTAATATTTGCTGACTGAGATTTTTAACCACGGCATTCGTTCTCTCAAGGCTCGCACCATCCGGCAGTTGAACATTCATGATCAGATAACCCTGATCTTCCACTGGAATAAATCCCGTTGGAACACGGCTTAATCCGAAAATGGCCAATACAACAATTACACCGCCCAGTAGGCAAACGGGTTTAGCATGATTAACCAATTTATCAATGAAACGAATGTAGCTTGCTTCAATGGGATAATAAAATTTATCAAATAACCTAAAAATTATATTTTTTGTTTTATTCGGATCAACCGGCCTTAACCATAAAGCACATTGCGTTGGTTTGAGCGTCATGGCATTAATTGCAGAAATAAAGGCGGTTGCTGCAATGACTAACGCAAATTGCGCATACATCGCACCGGTCAATCCCGGCATGAAACCGGCGGGAACAAATACTGCCATTAACACTAACGTGATACCAATGATAGGCCCCAGCAATTCTTTCATTG
>MGYG01000099.1 GCA_001801635.1 Gammaproteobacteria bacterium RIFCSPHIGHO2_12_FULL_43_28 | reverse complement strand
CGTGATAAAGGTTTTTAATTCTTGCGGAAAGAGATTAATAAAAAGCGGCGTATAAATACGATCACCCACGCGTAAGGTACGTAAATCAACCGTCATCGCATCACGCGGGAAAATTTGTGTCGATAATGGCGGATACATCAACCCAGAAATATCGCCAATGGCTGGGTTTGATTCATGCACAGGTATTTTATCGCCCGGCAAAACGGCACGCCAATCTTTAGAAGTAAAATCAGGATCAGCGGATTCTCGCATGGAATAAACCGCATCATGCACTGGAAGTAAACCGCAATACACATTCAGCGCACTCAAATCAGTGACGAGGGAACGCACAAACGAATTGTGCGCCTCACGCAAATCTGGAATCGCTGCCAGCAAATTCTGACCATTTCTAAAGGGGGGGATTTTATTTTCACGAATAAGCGCTAATTTATCTTTGGATGCCCGTTTCAATTGTTCATTCGAAAGCGAATAAGGGCGCGTCCATAAGACAAAATAAAGTTCTTCGTGCGCGCAATATTTTGAAATGTAGTTAATACGTTCTGAAAATAAGTCATCCAACTCGAGCTTTAAGCGTTTAGCGGTCGCTGAAGCCGGTGATAAAATATCCTTGATCTCAGGCTTCACAGAATCGCGATCATAACTAAAATAAACTTGCATCACATGCCCAGGGCGCTTTAAGGTTGCCTGCAAGCTTTGCGTTAATCCATTATGAATTGAATCAAATTCTTCTTGACCAATTAGTCTGGTCACCCCATAAACGCGAATGACAGAAACAAGCGATCCATCACGCGCAACTAAGGTATAGGTATCTTCTGCCGTTTCAAGATCGCAATAGGAATCAACACTCTGTTTTAACTCGGTACTAAACCAAGCCAATACAGAGTCTATCCCTTCTAATATTGGATCTATAAAATTCCGATCACGCATTCACACTCCTTACTTCAAGAGGCAGCGGCTTTTTCCGCTTCCAACTCTTCCATCGCCGCCGCCGCCCAGGCTTCCAGCTGCACACGGAATTTGATCGGAGAAGGAAGTAACCGTAGTTCCTTTAAAATATCCAACTTAGCATCGCTATCTCGACTTTGATATTCAACCATCACTTGGCCCAGCACGCTCGGATTACTCATCCCTGGTCCAAAACGATTATCAATGGCCTGGCTACGGAATTTAAAACTACGATAAATCGACTGCGCGCTATCCTGATAATCCGTATTGTTGCCCATCGCACAAAAAAGGACATGACAAAAACTATTTAAATCAGATTGACTCATTTCGGGCAGGTAAATTAACTGCCCGCCGCTCATTTCATCCAGTCCAACCGACTGAAGAAATAGACATTGGGTACAAAAACAGCAGGCCGTTACCAAATTACCCAGCTTGTTATTGAGATAATTACCATCGAGATTGACCACCTCTTGGTATTCTACCGCCTGAAAGCCGCAATACTGACAAGTATAGACATCGCGTTCGTGCACGCGTTTTGCAACTGGCAGAAAGGCTTTATCATGCTTACGTCTGACAAAGATTCGCCAGCCCGTTAGATTTACTGCCAGTTGAAGATCATACATAGTCGTCCTTAACCCTGCTTGACTTAATCGTTATGTCAATCAACATTAGAAGGAGGTGATACCTGAAACTGATCCTGCTGTACCACTACCACCAAAGAGAGTTGCGCCACCGACTTTGAAAACGCTTGGAGCAAATAACAATGCTGCGCCAACAAATAAATAGGCAATGGGTGTACCAATGGGAATTTGTGTCGGATTATCTTTATGTGCTTTAAATTTCACGATAGCACCCACAGCAAATGCCATCCCTGCAACGTAAGATGCGGCGGTAATTAACCTTGCAATGTTTGCAACGTTAGAGGTTACTTGCGCTGCAACTGAACCAACACCTGAGATTGCAGCAAGTGCAGCCGTCCCCGTTACTAAACATCCAATTGCTAGCAAGGCCAAAATCACTTTCTTCATTGTTATCTCCTTTAAATTAACAAACCTAGTTGTACCCAATCAATCGTAACATGATTATGATGTTTGTATCCCCAGCGTTACAAAAACAACTTGAACAACTTGATAGATATTAATACATAAAATGCCACCAATAATAAAGGAAAGTGCACGTGCAAACGTCCCTTGTTGGCCATGCCCGCCCGTATGCGTCAAAAGCACTAATCCCCTGATAAAGGCAATAATACCAATAAATTGAATAATACTATAAACCGTATTATAAAATTGGTCCCACTGACCCGTCGCCTCTAAATAACCATAAGGTGCAGGTTCTGCAAAAAACGTACTTAATCCAACGCGCACCGACGATGGCAGATATATCAATAAAATACCCACCATAAGATAAATTAAGGGAGCGCTTAAACCATGCTCTTGCGAGTGCATGGAACGTTGCTCGCCGAAGTGTTTTAACTTTAGCAGCCCAACAAAAACAAAATAAAAACCCAACACGTAGGCAATGGCCGTCACCATTTGAATCAAGCGCGGAACCTGCTCGGCAATATTTCTTAATACATCAGCAGCGGAGAGATTAACGACATTTGTTTGTGCTTCAGCAAACGCCGGCAAGGCAAATAGCACGAAGGCAAACCAACAGAGAGCAAGTAACCTATTCAATCTCGCAAGCTTACGTAACAATGCATTAACCTCCATCGTTACCGTAGGAAAGTGAAATAACATGATCGCCCGTATTAATTTCGACAACACCATCATACGGGTCAATCTTGGTCACACGGCCCACATTCTTAATTGCATCACCTTCCGTTACGGTGACTGTATCTCCATCCTCAGAACGTAACCATGCGCGGCCGGGAATAATGGCTTGTACGCTATAACCTATTCTCATTCCTCTCGCTTTAGCAACCGCCGCAGGCATTGCTTCTGGTTCTGTACTGGGCGCTGCTATTGGTTGCGAACGAGTTAGCGTTTGCACCAACTGATTAATTTGTCTTTCCATTTTACCGATGCGGTCATTTAAATTTTGCACTTCCGTCTGCAACGCTTTATTTTGATTTTCATAAGCACTGAGCTTCGCTGCATAGTCAGCTTGTATATCACCCATCTGCTTTTGTGTCGTGCTATCTAAGGCAGCGGCGGCCGCTTCTACATCACTCGGTAATTGCGCAGGCGTCACGGTGCGGTCTGGCACGGGGATATCTGATGGAAACGTACTCGCCGTAGGAACAGCTATCTCAACTTGAGGTGGAGTTGGTGCTGGCACTTGCTGAGGAAGCGGTGCTTGTGCAACGGGCGCTTTCGGTGCTTCGGCGAGGGATGCAGCAGGCGGTGCTATCGCCGGTTGTGCCGGCGGTGCAGCGGTTACTTCAGTTGCAGGTGGTGTTGTTGTCACTGGAGCGATATCGGTTGATGGCGTTGTGGTCGCTGGCGGTGCAACCATCCTATAAACAATAAATATCAAAATTAAAAAGACAGCCAAGCTGATGAGCATGCGCTTTGAACTCGTAAGACGCTGTAGCATATCACCGGCTGGACGCTTTGTTGCGGCAGGTTTAGGTTCTTCCTCTGCCTCAACGTCGTAGTTTACTTCGTCATCCGAGAAATGATATTCACTATCTTCTTGTCCTTCGTATTTTTCATCTTGGTCATTCCGCATCTTTTACGCCTCTTGTTCCTTAATTTAGCCAGCTATCTTAAGTATAGGTGACAAACTTCCCTTTGGCGTTACATTACTCCCATTTTGCCTTATTTTTTCCAATTTTGCATAAAAAAAGAAATGATTAGCGCTTAGGTTAGTATAAGTTCGGTTAACCCGTCATCATTCGCCCCATGGTCGTTCACACTTCGAGACGGCGCAAAGAGCGCGCCTCCTCAGCGCGAACGGTTAACCAAACACTTACCTAGCTTACATCAGAAGCAAACAATATGCCGAGGCCAACACCTGCATCGACTTTCACTGTCGGCGGTATATCGACATAATTTTGCGTCACACTACCTAGCGTCTGTCCTATTTGACCAAGCGCCACTGCAATTTTATTACCCGGACTTAACGCAGGTGTGGTTGTACTGGTACCAAAAATACCGGTGGTTGACGTACCTTCATTGGTAATTCCTGTTGCATAACCCTGCAAGAACGAGGTTGCCATAATCGCACCGAATCGTTGCAGATAATGGTAATTGACTTCACTGGCTAGAACGGTCCTGGCTGTATCTGGATCAATTGCATACGCCGTGACGGCTTTTGCTTTAGGCCACGCATCCAAATTCATCAGGGTAAAGTTGAGACTGACGCGGTCTAATTGTCCGGAAACACTTTTTGTCGTGGTGAGCTTACCAAGCAACTTCGCCCCTTTGTAATCGCCTGCGACCACGGTTGCAAGCACTGGGCTATCTGGGTAATCGCTATTGACCGCCGTGTCTAACACCGCAAATAATATCGACCCTGCCTTAATTAACGATGGTCCTGATAAGCCAGCGGGTGGTGTACCAATAGAGGAGGTGGCAGAACCTGGTCCACTCACCGCTGTCACACCGCCGCCCGCTGCCGCCGCATCATCCGCTGACCCTTGTGTATGTTGCATTTCGGCTGGCTGCCAGGAAGAAACGAGTTGCTGCGCTTGTCCTGACATTGCACTCGCTAAATTTTGAATGCGTGCTTGTCGTTCCTGTTCAAGACGCGCTAATGCTTGCTCATCGGGAACAGCAGCCGTACCAAAATCAACACCCGGTGTCACCGCACCCGCTTCTACACGTTGTTGCAGCTGTGCAAAATCCGCAGGGACCGCTCCGCGTTCTACGGCTGGCCCTATACGTGAGGTGGATGCTTCATACTCTCGCAATAAGCGCTCAGCTTCATCTGGAGATAATAATCCAGCTTGAACGGTTTGCTTTAACGCATCGGCATAAGCAGCAACTGACGCATTTTGCGATTGGAGCGCACCAAGACGACGCATTAATTCACGCAGCCGTTTCACTTCCTGATAATCAGCCATTTTCAACTTGGCAATATCAGGGGTGAGCTTACGCTCAACGACCAACTGATCGATAATTTTCTTATAGTCATTTGGCGGGATATCTTGCTGAATTAATCCGGCTAACTGGGTAGCGACCGCTTGCGTGATCTTACCTGCTTTTACTAAATCCCTTAATTCACCATAAGCCGCATCTTCTGCTTGTTGCAATTGTTGATTAAGCGAGGCAGTCGGTCCTATTTCATCCTTTTGCCCTTGAAATTCATCAAGGATTTTAGCGGCAACCGCGGGAACCAGCTTTCCCTGTGAAATGAAGCGTTGCAAAGCGGCTGCATAGGTCGCCACCGGTACCATTTGCATTTCAAGCTCAATCAGGGCTTTTTCAACGTCAGCGGTGATCTGTCCTGCTTGCGCCAATTGTTTTAAGGACGTGATACTGCGCATGATAATTTCTTTCGCACGCTGCTGTGTATATTCAGCCAGCAATCGCTGCGCAACTTCAGGGGAAATTTTCCCTTGCTTGACGAGATCTTGTAATTGTTTTGCATAATCTGCGGGTGACACATTCTCTTTTTGCGCTTCTAGCAATTGATTGGCGACATCAACTGGCAAGTCACCGGATTTAATCAAGGCATCTAAGGTTTTTGCACTTTCCACTAACTGCGCATTGGCATGCTGCTTTTTATACGCATCGAGTAAGGCGCGCGCTTGCTCTGGTGTCAATTTACCCTCTTTCACCAATTGATCAAGCATCGCTGCATATTCACTGACGGATGGATTACTATTGGCGAATTGTTTTAATTGATTTGCCACTTCGGGTGAAACCTTGCCTTGACGCACCCATTCATCCAGATTGTATTTCACATCAGCAGCATCATCGGCACAAATGATACATTGATCGCCGCCCGCACCAGCACCATACCGAATTTGAGTAGGGACCGCAGTCGTTCCGCTAATTCTTGCTTGCTGGGCACGCTGCACATTCGCCTCTTCCAGGGCGCGTTGATATTCCGGCGTTAATTCACCACCCGGCACTGATTCAAGCCCCGAAGGCGCGCCGGCGATACGAGAAGGGCCGGTTGTTTCAGCACCACCCGCAAAAAACTGCGTTCCAACATAAACCAGGATGACAACACCGACGATTGCGGCGAGTAAGAAGAAAACCCTTGCACGCGCATCGAGCTTACGCAAGAAGTTTAACTTTGAAAACATTTTAGAAAGATCCAGCGCCATCAGAATCCCTCGATCTTAAGTTCAACTGGCTCCCCGTAGCGTGACACTAGGACAGAGGAGGTTTTTGGCAACTCATAAGCTAGCATGCCATCTGGACTCGACATCTTACTGACCCAGCCTGGCGATAAAACCGTTAATCGCGTTCTAAAATAAATGCTCGTGCCTAATACCCACGCTTGTGCATCTGCACCGCGCACTGACAAGACATGACTACCGGGAGGTGCGACGCCATCCAAAACGCCGAGTAATAATTGATTAGCGCTTTCAGGTAAACCTGAACCGGTTGGCAAATCTTTTGAATTTGGCCCTAAACCAGAGACATGGATATCAACGCGATAATCAACGACGCGTTGACCTGCCACTAATTGTAATGTGATCGGCGTTGGCATACCGAGTAAACGCACCACCATATTTCCATCACTGTAAGGCGTTACCGCTTGAATCAACATAACGTTACTTTTTCCATCCCATTGCATATTCACCGCTTTAGGATTGCCAATATCAAAGGAGGCAATCGGCCACGGTGCGCCTGTTGAATCCACAAACACGAGTGACGATACGTAACCCTGGGCAAGACGAATCGCTGGCGGGGTCGCCCCCGGCGCAAGATTTACCATGAGTGTGCTAGAAACAGGCTTTGGCGGTATGGAGGGATGAAATGAGGCTGCACGCTGTGAAGAGTCAATTTGTTGGCGTAACTTGACGATTTGTTCGGGAGAGAGTGGAATATTCTGCTGCAACATTACATTAAACGCTGCTTCCGTTTCCGGATTCGGCGTCACGTCGGGCTTGGGTATCACTTTGACGATTTGCTGTTGATATTCTTCATACGTTAATGGCGTAGCAGCACCTGGTTTGCCTGTTCTACTTATCCGTACCGTTCGGTGAATCACACCAGGTGAACCAGGTAGGTTACTCGGCACTTGATTGCGTAGCTTCTGTGTATCATTATTACGCCGCAACCATTCTTGAAATTGATCAACTTGCTGAGAAGGCGCTGGCGGCGGCGTTGGAGCAGCTCCGTTTGCAAAAGCACCTGTCACGGCGCTGACTGCGATGACTGAAAACAATAATACTGTTATCTTATTCGCCATGAGTCACTTCCATACGTTGCTAGCTTTCCCTTCACGAGCCGTCTGCAACAATTACATTGTCGATGCTAACGCCGGATAAGTTATTCAATGTTGATACTCGAACAACGAGCACCTGTAACGTCAACGATTTATTCCGCGTCCTATCCGTTCCAATATAAGTGATATCAATAGGTAATTGCACCCACCAAGCATAACGGCCAGATAAAAGCCCCTGTTGCAAAATAATCGGCGCACCTGTCGGTGCTGCATTAATAAACATCTTGTATGTTTGAACATTAGTATAGTTCGCATAGATATTCAATTGGTTTAAAAAACGCTCCCAGCCGCCAGGGGTAAAATAATCAGTGCTTGTTTTCAACTGATCATTGTAATGATAAAAGTCATACACAAAGGACTGCTGAATAGCATCATTCACCCATTGCAACATATCGGGCGTTGAGAGGTAGGCATTTTCGACGGAGACATCCGACTGCACACGCCAACCCTCCGCTACCCGGAAGGTAATAGGCGGTTGTTTGCTCACATAGAGATAGATAGACAAGCTAATTAATAAAATAATCGCTATCAGAATACTGGCAATGACCGCGAACAGCTTAACAAAACTATCGCGATAAAAGTCATCTTGTAACTTAACGATTTGCATCCCTTCGGAAGCCATACTCCCTCACTTCAAAACTGAAGCTATCCCGCCAAAACAGCGGGAAGAAAAAATAACTGCCTCATTTTCTACAAGAACATTCCTCAAACTGTGTCATCCCAGCTACGCTTGCATCTAGAATGAACCTGAGAAAAGCCTGGATGCCAGCTAAAAACGCGCTGGCATGACACAGTTCCATAAACACTCTTCTACAGGCAAATTTCAGTTTATACTAATAAAATTTATTTTTCACCTTTGCTTATCCTGTGGGTATATTAGTAATTTCGCGCGGTCCTGTACCAGCATCAGCGAATTGAGCAACGACTTGTACAACACCAAGACCCTGGTAACTCTCTAAAATGGGTTGTCGTTGTATGATCATCGATAAGGTGAGTGCGTTTAGGGATTTTGATGAATCATCGTAAGGCGGCGCCCAATAGGTAATTAGTAGCGGAACATCAAATCGCCACGCATACGCACCGCCCAAGACACCTTCTCTCACTAATTTTGGTTTCTCAACCGCTTTTGCGATCACAATTTGCTTGCGATTGGTGAGGGCAAGAATGTTATTTGATGATCGCAATGCCTTCATATATTCACGCCAACCATAGCGCGTAAAGTATTTTTCGGCTGATTGTAATTGAGCGCGGTAATTGACAAAATCATAGGAAAAAGCGGCTTCCGCAGCGGCAACAGCAAACTCAGACACTTCTTCGGTTGGCATATTGGGTTGATTGACCGGCACAATTCGAATTAATCGACCAACACTATCCGTTGCAAAATAAAGCGGGAAACTCGGATTTCTCACCACATAAAACAGTGTCCAGGTCAAAATACCAATGACAACGATGGTCAATGCAAACGCGCCTAACGCCAGATAATGCAGCCGCTTATAAAAAGCGTTGCGGGTAAAAATCAATTGTAACGCATCATTTCCTTCCATCTCAGTTACCTTTTACCGATTCGACATCACGAACTGATCGATACCAATGCCTTGCGGATTCACATTCGTGGGTATACTCACAATAGTTAGCGTGACATAAAAATTCCGTTTTTGGGTAGTGTTTGCACTTTGATACGTCACCAAGAAGGGAATTTGCACGCGCCAAACCCATTTTCTTCCTAATAGCGGGCCCTGGTTTGCAATAACCGGCGTCCCTGCGACCACGCCATTAACGAAGAGAGAATTTTGTACCACCGTATTCACAAGATCATTCACCGACGCAATGTAGTCGCGCCAGCCAGCATCCGTAAAATACGGTCTTGCTATCTTGATCTGGTCATTATAATTAACAAAATTAAAGGTATAGGCGGCAATCGCTGCCTTGCTCGCCCATTTAATAATGGTATCAGGCAAGACATTGGGGCGTTCAAATGAAGTTAACATGCTGCGCTTACCATCCGGTAAAGTGGCATGAAATACGGGTAAAGGACGATTAAATATCTGGGTAAGCACCACTGTCACCACGATCATCATTAAAACGATGATAATCATTAAAGCATAAATGAAACGATGATAATGATCGCGATAAAAATGCTTATCGCGGGGGACATAACGTTCTTTAATATCCTGAAGTGTCATTTTATACCATCATCTCCTAAGCTGCTGCATAGGCAGTATTTTGCCTTCCGTTGTATTGGCATAATAGCGCTGCTGCGGTTGAAATAAGACAAAATAGATAATGATGGTTAGCAAAACGAACATGATAAATACAGAACCCATTAACCACCGCAAGGTCTTTCGGTATCGGTCGCGATAAAAATCACTTTGCAAACGAGCAATTTCATGTTTCCGACCTACCATATAACTGTTCCATCAGACATATAACTTCTCTAAAGTAATTTCGACGCGATAATTATCATTACCATACCAATCAAGTGAACTGGTATCGATTAAACGTGAACACCCCTGACCAATGGCATATAAAACACGCGCATCTATGCCATTTGATGATAGTGCTTTAGTGACTGCCTGTGCTTGCTGCTGTGATAATTCATAATCGGACTCAGATGAACCAGAGCTATCGGTATAGACCGCCACATTAACCAGCATTTTGATATAACGATTAATATATTGTGCGGCCAGTTTAAGTGTTGAGTAAGCTTGCGGCTTGATCGTTGATGTCATGGGATAAAAAATGCGTTCTGATGGAATCACAATCAAGATTTGATCGCCAAGCACAATGACATTCGCACCACGATTGATGAGACGATCCTTAAGCGTTGTATGGGAATCAATGTAGCTACCATAACTTGCTCCCAGCAATAAACCCGTCACCGCACCAGGCAACACACCAAGACCCGACACTAACGAGCCCGTCACCGCACCCGCCGTACCGCCCAGAATGACGCCCTTTGTGCGCTGACTCGTGTTTTGATACGTATCCGCAATGGTGGTCCCTGTTATGTCTTCAATCAGATTTCTTGAGCTCTGCTTGCTCACGTCAAAATTGCCCGCTACATTGCGTGAAACCGTTGATGAAGCACAGCCTGAAAGTGTGAATAACGTTACTGATACAATCAATGCCAGCAAGAGGGTCATCAACAATCCACGATCCCATTTGTGTTGTTGATAAAACGTATTGGTATATTTTCTGATTGAATTCACCACGACGTTAGACTTCCTCTTCCTCTGATGTTGTCTTTAATGAGGTCACATAATCATATACCTCATTAGCAATAGTCACTACCTCTTCACTCGGCAGTAAAATAGATTCTACTGGTGGCGGATAATCCGTGGAGAGCGACATATCTTTAATAATTTCATTACTCATGGCACTTGCTTGTGATGAAGCACGACCCAGTAAACGCTCAATCAATTCAATTTTATCTTTTGCAAAACTTCGATTAATAAGCGGCGCACTAAATGCATCAAAGCGTTGTCGACCGACAAGTGTTTTCACGGAATCATTCAAATGAACTTTACTAAAGATGGTTAATCGGCCTTCCTCTGCCTCTTCGACCACTTCTTCTTCATGCGTGACCACAGCATGACGATTATGGAAAGCAAGCAACGCAGAAAGCGCGCGTTCAATGGGATTTACATCCGTTTCTGCCGTGATGGCATCAGCAATAATCTGAATATCTTCACCTTCTTCTGTCGCACCGGCAAAGGTTTCACCATTTGTAAATTCTTCTTTAAATTTGTTAAGCCGATCTTCCAAATCAATCAACGTGCGATCAAGCGGTGGCTCAACTTTCAGGAATTGATTGACACGCATTCGTTTCGCTGGTTTCGGATTTGCAAAAAACATGCGGGCACGAATAATTTTTGATTTAAAGAAAATATGCGCTTCCCCTTCGCGCTGTTCTTTTAAATCTAGAAGATCAATGCGCATACGTTTTTCCGAAGAAGCACTGCGGCTATCCATATAATTATTTAATAAACTGCCTGCGTTTGTCTGGAAAGAATCGACTTTAGTGACGTACGATTCACCCGCTGTTTTTTGGAAAAACTCCCAGGTTTCCATCGGATCTT
>MGYG01000098.1:26982-30308 GCA_001801635.1 Gammaproteobacteria bacterium RIFCSPHIGHO2_12_FULL_43_28 | reverse complement strand
ACCGGTTTCAATATTCTGCGCGTATTTGATTTTACCATACGAACCTGCATCCAGCTTTCCCAGGATGGCATAATAACCAGAGTCTGATTTTACGACAGGGTGTAATGCTGGGTGCTTTTCACTCAAGATATCTTGTATGGTCATTTCTTCAGTGCTTACTTGACCGGATTTCTTGCCTCTTCGCTTTTTTTCATAAAGACCATTAGGTTTGCTTTTGAGTTTTTCAATAATCGCCACGACATCGCGTTCGCTAAACGCACTGCCAGTAGCAGGCAATAATTTCTTTTGAATAAGCGCCTCTTTTAAATCCGACTGAGGACGAATTCTCGGATCCGCCATACTACTCCTCATTTTCATCATGTTAGGTGTTATATATTGTAACTACTCACCCGTCATTGCGAGCCCGCGTTTTTTGCGGGCGCGGCAATCCACTTTTCGGTCGCCATTTGGACTGCGTCACGCCAAGCACTTCGTGGCCTCGCAATGACGAGCGAGGTGTTACCTTATATTATAACATGGCTATTGAATGTTAGACTGAACGTAACCGATTGATTAGACGAGAAGGCACCACGATGGAATATGATCGTCAGCATGACGCAGCGCTCTATTATGCTGCTGCCAATCGCAATCAAAATTTGCGACTAATTGCCAAAAGCGCTTTGAATGATTTAAATATTTTGTATGACACAATTCATGCAGCATGATGTGTGTTGCGAGTGTGTTTGGTAAAAATATCAGTCGATAATTTAAATTAATTTTCTTTTGCGAGGTGCAACTTCCCCATAACGTTTTTTGCGAGCGCACAGAGACGTGAGTGAAGGCGAGATTCGTTTGCTGACTTAATTTTCTTAACGCTAATGCCAAATGGGATTTCGCTTTCTTCTTAATCCAGGTGATGATGAGTTTGATGCATTTTAATTCATCTGTTGTATGGCCAATTACAATGATCCGCTGCTCAAACGGATGTTCAATGAGCGTTAGTCGTTTCTCGCTTTTTATGTATTCAACTTGCCAGTGTTCGTTCATGGCTTGTAAGATAATTTCGCTTGGACGTGTTGTTAACGAATTTGTTTTGGATTGACACAGCTGCTTTAAAATCCACGCTTTCTTTTCTTCTAAAATGCTTGGAATTTCGCGTATATTAAAGCGATAGGGAACCGTAATCTCAAGACCGTGGACGCGATTAACCCGTAATTTAACATGCTTTGCACGACGATGCTTTTTAAGGCGATAGCTTGGTGGCCAAGCGATAGGGTGAGCTTCTTGTGTGCTGATATCTTGCTGATGTGTCATTAAAATAACCGAACAATATCGTTGATTAGTGCTTGAATTAATATAACGAAAATAAAGGCAAAACCAAGACGGAAAACCAAAAGCAATACGCGCTCAGGAATGGGCCTTCTGATGATGCTTTCAATTAATTGAATAATTAAATGTCCGCCATCCAAGCCCGGAATTGGCAAGAGATTGATAATACCAATTGAGATGCTTAAAAACGCAAGAAAACTAATGAATGAACGCAAGCCATAGTACAGTGCATCACCCGCGCTTTGAAAAATAGTGACAGGGCCTCCTAAACTTTGGAGTGATAATTTCCCGGTCAACATCTTGCCAAATAATAAAAAATTAAAGTACGTCAATTGCGTGATTTGTTGCCACGCAGGCAAGATGGCGGCAATAGGTGAGTGGCGAATTTCAACGAGAACAGGTGGTGTGTAAGGTTCTATCCCTAAACTTTCTAAGGGTTCAGGATTTAATTCATTTAATTTCCAGTTCGCTAAATTAAGCTGATACGTGTTCTTTGCATTGGTAGTCAGTGAGCGCGTTTCTATCTTTAATTGGTCTTTATCACCCGCATGGGTGAGGATTCGAAATATAACGCTTATCCATGAAACAATAGGTTCGTTATCAATTTTGATAATTTCCTGGTTCGCTTGCATGCCGCTCGTATCAGCAATTGAGCCCGGAATAATATTACCGACCATGGGTTTTATGGTGGTGATGCCGATGACAAATAGCAACCAGTAAAGAGCAAAGGCACAGAAAATATTAGCAAGTGGTCCTGCCGCAACGACAAGAAATTTTTTGTAAAAGGGTTGTCGATTAAATGCGCGGTGACGCTCTTCTTCGGGAACAGTGCCTTCATTTTCATCCAGCATTTTCACGTAACCACCAAGTGGGACAAGCGCAAAAACGTATTCTGTGCCTTCCCTGTCTTGCCAACCAAATAAACGTTTTCCAAAGCCAATGGAAAAACGTAATACTTTAATATTGAGTAAACGTGCGGTGATGAAATGTGCATACTCATGCGTACCGATCACAAAAAGAATGGTAAATAGAATACCTGCGCTTGAGATCAATACATAAAGCATGCCATATTCCCTTGCTTAGATAGCTTACCGTCAGCGGGAAGCGCTGGCGTATCGCTTTTTAGCGTGAATACCTAGGCCCTTTAATTGATGCGTTATCGCGTGTTCGGTGGCCACGTCTTGAATAGGGCCCACTTGGACGCGGTAAAATCGTCGATCACGATTAACAATTTGAATGGGTGATGAGAGGACGCCGCTTAAATGGTGTTTTAAGTTAAGCGCACGTGCTTTTTCTTTAAAGGCGCCCACTTGTAAATAAAGCGTATGACTGAGCGTTTTCGATGGGTGTGTCTTATGCGCGTAATGGCGCGCACTGCGCTTTGATGCAAAAGAGGTGCCATAGGTTTCAGGGTCAATTGCTGCAATGCGAACGTTAGCAGTGCCGTGACCGAGCATATCTAATTTTTTAGCGGCCGCATACGATAAATCGATTAAACGACTACCTTCAAAGGGGCCACGATCATTGACTTTAACAATGATTTTACGGCCATTCGATAAATTGGTGACTTCAACATAAGTTGGCAGCGGTAAGGTTTTGTGTGCTGCTGTCATGCCAAGCATATCGTAGCGTTCGCCGCTTGAGGTGCGGCGCTCGTGAAATTTCGTGCCATACCATGACGCGGTACCGGTTGCGACATAGTGTGAACTGGATGGCAGCGTATGATAACGCTTTCCAAAGACGACATAGGAAGTCATGTTGCCATATTTTGCACGCGGCTCTATTTTGGGAACAGCATTCTGAATTTTGGAAACATCAACAAAATAGCTGGGCGGACCATCTTTTTTGACAGGTGTGCTGCAGCTGCTGAGTAACACGGACAAGGTGATGGCAAGTGCCAGGCAGGTTTTCTTCCCTAGAGATGACGGTAAAAAAGGAGAGTGTTTACGAAACTGTGTCATGCCAGCGAAAGCTGGCATCCAGGCTTTTCTCATGTTCATTCTGGATGCCAGCTTCCG
>MGYG01000098.1:22262-26949 GCA_001801635.1 Gammaproteobacteria bacterium RIFCSPHIGHO2_12_FULL_43_28 | reverse complement strand
GCATATTTTATCATTATTCAGTTCTTTCCTTTAATGCAGTGATGTATTGACTTAATTGATAAACAGCCATTGCATACAAGTTGCTTGAATTGTAGCGTTTGATGACGTCAAAATTGCGGTAGCCTAGCCAGTATTCACTGGAGGTAAGACTGGGTAATTCGATTATTTTGACTTCATCGTGCTTATTGGCCACTTTTGTTTTAGGCGCGATGCCGTATTTATGTAGATTTGTGATTTTGATGGGTTCTTTAATTTTGTCTTTATCTTTTAAATTGCGATAACGATTACCAACCAGAAGTGCTTGCACGGCGACAGGTCCATTTGTCTTCCAGCCATGTTCCTTGTAGTAATTAGCAACACTGCCGATGACATCCACCTCATCATTCATGAGATCGGCCTTGCCGGTGCCGGAAAAATCAATGGCATAGTGCCGATAACTGCTCGGCATAAACTGTGGTTGGCCGATGGCGCCAGCATAGGATCCCATGACTTTCAGTGGATCAAACTGTTGTTCACGTGTCAGTAGAAGAAATTCTTCCAGTTCCTTGCGGAAAAAACCGGCGCGTGGTGAATCACTAAAGGCGATATTGGATAGCGAATCGATGACACGGTAACCGCCTGTTTTTTGTCCGTACCTTGTTTCAACACCAATCGTGGCAACGATAATACTAGCAGGCACACCGAATTTTTTTTCTGCTGCTTTTAGAGCGACTTCGTGTTTCTTCCAAAACTTAACGCCGTGCTCAATGCGCCATTCGCTGACAAATAAGAGCTGATACGTGCTCCAAGGTTTAATTTCGAGCGGTTTACTCAAGCTTTGTATCACCTGGGGATGGAGCTCAACATTGTTAAAGAGGATAGTTAGTTTTTGCTTATCGAAGTGATATTTGCCGACCATGTCATTGATAAAGGTTTTTACCTCTTGCTGTTCACTAAATGCTTTATCCGCATGCGCTGTTTGAAAAAATAAGGCATATCCCATCAGCCATAGTAGAAAAAAGGCGGTTGTGATGCGGCGTAGAATAGTACGACTGTCTTTATGGAAAATTGCCAGCATTAACTTGGTCCTTATGTCGTTACAAGCTTACGATGGGTCTGGATAGACATAAGGATACCGAAACTTATCATTGTCGTCACCATGGAAGAGCCACCGTAACTGATTAGAGGTAGTGGAACGCCAACCACCGGCAGAATGCCTGTCACCATTCCCATATTGATAAAGAAAGAAATAAAGAAAGTGAAGGTAATGCTGCCCGCCAATAAGCGAGAAAAGGTATCTTGTGCATTCAGTGTAATGTATAAACCACGCATGACAATAAACATGTAAAGCGCTATCAAAAGCATGCTTCCAGCGAAGCCAAACTCTTCACCGCAGATAGCAAAAATAAAATCTGTTGAATGTTCTGGCAAAAAGTGCAAATTGGATTGCGTGCCATTTAGCCAGCCTTTGCCAAAAATACCGCCTGATCCGATGGCAATTTTAGATTGGATAATGTGGTAGCCACTACCGAGCGGATCACGTTCTGGATTTAAGAAGGTCAGGATGCGCTGACGCTGATAATCATGTAACACATACCATGCCATGGGAATGCATAACAGCGTGAGTGCAGAACTAGAACCCATAAATTGAATGCTAAGGCCTGCAAAAAATAAGACGCTGCAACCAGCCATGATTAATAAAATGGCCGTCCCTAAATCGGGTTGCTTTGCCGTTAGCATCGCGGGAATGAAAATAATGGGTAAGGCGATGAGAACGGATTTTAATGTTACTGGTAGTTGTGAACGGTGATAATACCATGCTAGCAGTAATGGAATGGCTAGTTTCATGATTTCAGCCGGTTGAAAACGCATGATACCGACATTAAGCCAGCGCTGCGCACCTTTGCCAATGTGGCCAGCGAGTAAGACGACGATCAGTAAAATTAACCCCGTTACATAAAGTGCTGGCGCATAGCGTTGTAAGCTGACGGGCGGAATTTGCGCGACTGAAAACATGAGTGCAAAGGAAAATAAGAGGCGAATTGCTTGTAACTCAACAGCGTGCGGATTTTGACTGCTAGCGCTAAAGAGAATAACGAGCCCAATAGTTGCAAGCAAAAGCAATCCTGGAAACAGGAAGACATCAAGGTGTACGCATTGCCAGAGGGTACGATAATGCGTACTATGAGGCGGTTTTCTCAGTTTTTTGAGATAATCGGTTAACATTTTGTTCGGCCTCTAGATAATAATCGAGAATAATGCGAGCTGCCTTGACCGCGTTATTGCTATTTTCAGTCATGATAACGAGCGCGATTTTCGGTTGTAGGACGGGTGCAAACGTAATAAACCAATGATGGTCACGGAGTTTTTCCGGCAGCGCCTCTTGATTGTCTTCTTCGTTTGGATTACGCCGTCTTACCGTAATTTGTGCTGTGCCTGTTTTAGAGGCGACGGTATATTTACGGTGTTGACCAAAACGATAGCCTGTCCCTTGCGGGAGATCAACGACATTTTGCATGGCGCGAATGACCGTGTCCCAATGCGTCTCATCATTCAATACAATAGGGTCGAGTGCAATGGGTTTTTGCTCGTTGTAGTGTGCGCCGGGTAGTTGCTCACCTTGCAATAAATAAGGCACAAAGCGCTTTCCATGATTCGCAAGGATAGCGGTCGCATTAGCAAGTTGCAATGGCGTTGCTTGCATATAACCTTGTCCAATGACAGAGATAATGGTATCCCCATCATACCAGCGAGCGCCTTTTATTTTTCGTTTCCATTCAGGCGAGGCAACGACACCAGATAACTCATGATCAAGGTCAATGCCCGTTGGCGTACCAAAACCGAATTGCGATAAAATATGGTTGATGCGGCGAATACCGATTTTATCTGCCAAACGATAAAAGTAGGTGTCGCAAGAATAAGCAATCGCCTTGTCCAGATTCACCGTGCCGTGACCGTAACGTTGCCAATCATGAAAGCGATGTGTGCTGTTTGGTAATTGAAACCAGCCAGCATCATAGATGCTGTCTTGCGGAGTGATTGATCCTTCATTCAATGCTTCCAGCGCAAGAAAAGGTTTAACGGTAGAAGCTGGCGGATAAAGACCGCGTAAAGCACGATCATAAAGCGGTTTCTCGTTGGATGCTTGCAAGGCTTGATAATCGTTGTAGCTAATCCCTAACACAAACGCATTCGGATCAAAGCCGGGTTCGCTGACCATGGCAAGTACTTGCCCTGTTGCTGGGTCGATCGCGACAATGGCGCCACGGTGGCCGTCCAATGCGCGTTCTGCGACGATTTGTAAGTTGCTGTCAATGGTGAGATAAAGATTTTTGCCGGGGATTGCCTTGATTTCATTTAGCGTGCGTATAGGTTTACCGCTCGCATCATTTTCAGTTTCTTCGTAACCAACCTTCCCGTGTAATGCTTTTTCATAGAATTGTTCGATGCCTAATTTACCGATGTAGTGGCTAGCGCTGTAATTCGTCTGGTCAATTTCATTTAATTCTTTGGCGTTAATCCGGCCCACATAACCCACCACATGAGCGAAACGATCACCAAAGGGATAGCGCCGCATTAAGCGCGCCTTAATGCGAACGCCAGGAAAGCGATGTTGATTTTCCGCAAAACGGGCAACTTCTTCTTCTGATAAGCGTAGCTTAAGTGGGATTTCATCGAAGCGGCGATGCTGCTTTAATTGTTTTTGAAACTGGACAAGATCGTTATCGGTGAGCAGGATGACTTTTCGTAAGGCGGACAGGGTCTTACTCAGGTCAGGCACTTGCGCCGGGACAACATCAAGACTTGAAACCGAAATATTGTCTGCCAGCAAAACACCGTTACGGTCATAAATAAGACCGCGTGTTGGTTCAACGGGAACCAGGTCTAACCAGTTTTGGGTCGATTGCGTTGCGTAGACATCGTTTTTATAAATTTGCAGATAAGCAAGACGGATGACAAGTAAAAAAATCAGGCCAGCGAAAATAATCAGCGTGCTCATGACGCGCCTCATGATGAGCTGTATTTCACGTTGATGATTTTTAATGGCAATCCGCTTTTGCATCAGTATTTGCTTAAAAAGTTAACTATCAGTTGAAGGTAAGGTTCTTACACTATCTTACTGAAAACGGTAGCCAACATCGAGTACCAAAGGTGCCGTGATGCCGGAATTATGCGCGGAAAGATGGGCGTTAGAGTAGTGTAAAACATGTGCGCCCAAGGTGAAACGCTCTGCTTTGCCTAAGAATGCACCAATCCCTATGCGGTCCTGGAATGTAAAGTGAATGCCAAGATTGCGATCTTCAAAACGGGTACGGTTAAGATAGGCGAGGCCAATACTGAGCTCAAGGTAGGGCAAAAACGGTCCGCGGCGTTTAAACGTATAACGAATGACCGGCGCGACAGAGCATATATTGACCGTCGAATGGTAGGCTGAATTCGCGGTAAAATGGGAAAAACCCCCGTCAAAATACACATTAAACTGCCGCCATTGAAAGCGTTCGGGGTCGTAATTCAACATGAATTGGTAGCCGCGCAGGGAGGGTGGTTCTGAGCCTATCAGTGTGGTCGAAAAAGTACCGCCGTAATAGGTGGCTGCACAGAGTTGGGGAAAGCATAAGCTTAGTAGAAAACAACTGAGTAAGCGTTTTGCCAGCATAAGTCGTATCATCCTGGATACTGTCTCTACCATAAAAACCCCATCCACATT
>MGYG01000098.1:0-22188 GCA_001801635.1 Gammaproteobacteria bacterium RIFCSPHIGHO2_12_FULL_43_28 | reverse complement strand
GCTGGCATGACAAAGTTCCATAAACCCTCTCCTCAAATAGGATAAAGCCGCTCAATGGGAAGGTGGGATTTTGCTTTAAAATGAGATTCTATGATCGCCGCGAGCATCGTGGCGTGTATGTGGCTATCGTTTAGTGCTGGTAAATAGCGCAGGGAGTTGCCGCCTGCTTTTTTAAAGTTTTCTTCACCCGTGATGGCAATTTCCTCAAGCGTTTCGAGGCAATCGACGGCAAAACCCGGGCAAACAATATCAAGGGTGTCGATGCCGCGCTGTGGTAACTCAAGCAGCAAGCGCTGGGTAGAGGGCGTTAGCCATTTATCATAACCAAATTGCGATTGATAGCATAATGTCCATTGATCATCACCAAGCTGCAAGGCTTTTGCCAGGAGATTAGCAGTTGCTTCGCATTCGATTTCGTACGGGTCACCCGCTTTGACATAGCGTTTAGGGATGCCATGAAAAGAAATAAGCAAATGCGCATGACGACCGTTGGCTGACCAATAGGCGTTGATGGCGGAGGCAAGTGCCGCAAGGTAGTCAGGGTGTGTTGCATAACTTTTTACCCCATTGATGCGGGGTGTCGCGGGCAAGGCGTTAACGGCTTTTAAAAGGCGATCTATACTTGAAGCGGTCGTTGTATTTGAATACTGAGGGAAGAGGGGCAGGACAAGAATTTCCTCAATGCCATTTTCATGAAATCGGTGCAGCGCCTCTTTAATCGATGGATTTCCGTAATTCATGCCAATTTCAACCTGGGCAATTCGCTCACCCAAGGATGAGGGTAATAATTGCGCCAAACGATTCATATAGACCCGCATGGGGGAATCGTTCTCTAACCAGATGTGTTGATAAAGTTTAGCTGAACGGCGTGGGCGCAGCGGCAAAATAAGTCCGTACAGAATCGGTAGCCAAAGGAGCCGAGGCAGTTGCACGATGCGCTTATCTGAAAGAAATTCACGCAAATAACGGCGGACCGCGCCCGTCGTTGGCGCATCGGGAGTCCCCGTGTTGGTGAGTAGAATGCCGATTTTTGACATCATTTACTTGGCCATCGTTTTAGAGAGTGTTTATGGGATTGTGTCATGCCAGCATGTTTTTAGCTGGCATCCAGGCTCTTCTCAGGTTCATTCTGGGTGCCAGCTAAAAACATGCTGGCATGACACAGGTTGATGAATGTTCTCTTGTTTTATCGCATTGCATCAGCATTCTACTACAACTTTTTATTGAAACCTAATGCCTTAAGGCGTGCTTTTAGACTGGGATGCGTGGAAAAAAGGTCGTTAATTGAAGTAGTATCCTGAATGCCCGCTTCAAGCGGGTCGAAGATATAAGCTTCGCGGCGCACGGTTTCATGCAGGGTGTGTTGGTAGTCTGCTGAATATTCTTCACGATGTTCGACATGATCATCATGAATTTTAATGAGGGCGGTGGCGAGTGGTTCATTGCTGCGCGTTAGCTCGACGGCGCCTGCATCAGCCATCATCTCACGTGTGCGGCTTAAATAAAGCAACAACAATACGTTAATAATCGGGAGCAAATAACGCAACACCATGATAATCGCGGCCAGTGAATTTCGAGAGCGATTTTCCCCAGAACGGCTCGAGAAAATCATATTGTAAAACAGAATATCAAGCACCATGATGCTGAGATTAGCGAGCAGTGATGCGGTGAGTGTGAGCTTGATATCAAGATGACGAACATGGCTTAATTCATGTGCCATGACGGCTTGCAGTTCGTCACGATTTAATTTCTCCATCAATCCTCTGGTGATCGCAACCATCGCAGATTTTTCGCTATAACCGCTGGCAAACGCATTCATATAATTAGCATCAATAATAAAAACACGCGGCATGTAACGAAGGCCTGCCGCAATTTTCATTTCTTCTACTACATGGTAGAGCCGCAATTCATCGTTATTACGTGCGGTTTCAGGTGTAATTTCATGGTATTCCGTCCCAAGCAGCATGAGCTTGTCATAAAGCGCGTAACTTATCAGTAGCGAAACGGCTGCAATGATCAGCATGATCATGGTAACGACAGGGAATAATTGAAAGGTGATGAGCGCTTTAAATAAATCAGGCAGTGTTGCACGCGGGTAGGCTGATGCGTAAAGATACATATCAACCAGTAAACCAATGCCGCAATAAATTAAAAAAAAGAGCCCGATAATAATGTAGGTGCGATGATTGTTGCGCCGTAGCGCCGCGCGCCAATCCGCACCTGTCTGACTATACTCATCAAGATGATTTGTCATAATGCTCGATTATAACTTGACGGTATACGATTCTTGTTCAGCCACTTTTTCTTGTGACAATTGCCAGTACGGGAAGTTCATGTCCAGTTTACTGGCGAATGCAGATACCACCATATTAACCGGGAATGATTTTTTATTCGCGTTATACATTTCAATGCTATCGTTGTAAGACTGCTTGGCAAAGGCGAGTTTATTTTCAGTGCTTACAATTTCTTCTTGCAGTTGGATCGCATTTTGATTTGCTTTTAAATCTGGGTAGGCTTCAAAAACGAGATTTAAATTAGAGGCAATACTTGAGATTTTGTTTTCAGCTTCAATACGTTTTGTTTCATCGCCAGCAGCATGGGCCACTTGTGCTTGATTACGCAGCGCAACGACATCTTTAAGCGTGGTTTGTTCATAATCCATGTATTTTTTAACGACGTTAATGAGTGATTCGAATACTTTAAAGCGACGGTCTAATTGAATGTCTATCTGCTTTTGATTATTGTGTATCGTTTCAATTTGGCCGATAAGTCGGTTATACGTTAAAACAAGATAGCCAATAATCGCGGCTAAAATGAGTAAGAGAATAATCGACATGGCAAGCGCTCCTTTTGACGGACAGTAATGTATAATCATAATAAAAGTAGCTTGCATACTGCAAGGTAATTGTAAGTGTTCATGCTTCGAGACGGCGCAAAAAACGCGCTCGTGCATCCTGAGCCTGTCGAAGGACTCAGCACGAACGGGTTAACCGAACACTTAGAGGTAATTTGATTTTTGTGGCTAATAAAGGAAAAGCGGCTTATGTCGACGGAAACGCTTAATCTAACGCCCGCACTTTACACTTATTTGCAGGCAGTATCGTTACGGGAAGCGCCGGTGCTTGCCAAATTGCGTGAAACGACGCATACCATGCCAGGTGCTATGATGCAGATATCGCCTGAGCAAGGCCAATTCATGGCACTACTGGTTGAACTGATGGGTGCGAAAAAGACGCTCGATATTGGTACGTATACCGGTTACAGTGCGCTTTCAGTGGCGCTCGCTTTGCCAGCAGATGGCAAGGTCATCGCACTTGATATCATCGCTGAGTCAACTGCCGTCGCAAAAACTTTTTGGGCAGAAGCAGGTGTTGCCAAAAAAATCGATTTACATCTCGCACCTGCGGCTGAAACCTTGGCTCGTCTCATTGCGGAAGGCGAAGCGGGCACATTTGACTTTGCCTTTATCGATGCAGATAAGCGTAATTATGCGATTTATTACGAGCAGTCGCTGACACTCTTGCGACAGGGCGGCTTAATTGCAATTGATAATGTATTGTGGGGCGGCCGTGTTGTGGATGCATTGGATGATGATAAAGATACCACCGCGATCCGCTTATTAAATGAAATAGTGCATCAGGATGAGCGGGTTTCTATCAGTCTTATTCCGATTGGCGATGGATTGACGCTTGCGAGAAAGCGTTAGGTGAAACGAGTGCGCAGGGAACCGCAGTATATGTGATTTATAACGTGTTATGCAGCAGAACTAATTTTGCGAACCCTGAGCTTGCGTTTATTTTTCTCAGCTTTACACAAATCATAGTCACGCTGCAAATTCATCCACATCACTGAAGTTGTATTTAGTGCCATAGATAAACGAACAGCCATATCAGGGCTAATACTAGCATGGCCATTGATCAGCCTTGAAAAAGTAGTGCGGTCAACACCTAACCTTTCTGCTGCTTCACCAACAGTGAGTCCTGTATTTTCAACGCAGACCTCTTTTACAATGATGCCTGGATGAAGTGGTTCATGTATCATATTATTAACCTCCACTTAATGGTAATCGAGATAATCAACTAAAATTACATCCTTGCCATCAAACTTAAAAATAACACGCCAGTTGGCGTTCACTGTTACACTATAAAAGCCTTTTGATTTGCCGGTAAGTGTATGAAATGACATACCAGGTAAATTCATGTCCAGAGGATTTGCGATAGCATCCAGGAGCTGAAGAATAATTTTCAACTTATTGACATGCTTTGGCTGAATCCCGGATTTTGAGCCTGTTTGGTAGAACTTTTGCAGGCCTTTATGTTCCCATGTCTTTATCATAGCTTGTATTGTAGCGTATAGCGCTACGCGCGTCAATGATCAGTGATATCAAATTTGAATCTAAAATTAAACCATTAGAATGTACGCGGATTTGGATTTTTTGAAGATACATCTGGCGTGACACTGGGTTTTGGTTCCATATTAATGAATTCACCCATAGAGAGTTTGCTGAAATATTTTTGGAATTCATTCAACTCCAGCTCAAACTCACCGCCAGAGGTATAGCTTTGCATGTTCTTTTGTAGCTCAATGCCCGTTTCATTGTCCCAGTTGTAATCGCGAACAATCTTACCCCACGGGTTCACCAGTTTTATGAATTTTAATTTGTTACCTTTAACTTCTCGCTCAGTGACGCCAATAACTGCATAGGCATGACTGGCGCGAAGTCCGCGCACATCGCTTTCCTCAAATTTATCAGGCGTGCTTGCAACGGCCAGGTTGCCTTTTTTGAGTGTCGATTCAATTTGCGAATAAATGTCCATTTGTTCCTGGTTATATATGCCTGTGCCGAAATCACCGGGCAAGCGATAATAGGATGAGTTATTCGAGGAGATGTTTTCATTACTAATAAATTTTTTAAAGGTTTCGATGATGTCATCAGGTAGGGCCAATTTATTTTTTAACACAAATAGATTGAAGGTATTCAGCATGTTGCACGCTTCTGTATAAGTGACATGGCGTGATGGTGGATACATTATCTTTTTGAATTCATAATAGATTTCTTGTTTGTTTGTAGATAAATCAAGCATTAGATTTCCCCATTTTAATGCTTGTTCTAGGCTGAATGGATTGTTTATCGCAGCTAGCATTTTTAAAGAATCAGATAATTGGTTTTGATACCGTTTAAGTGTTTCGGCTGATTTTGCATTCGGATTAGCAGTGGCCAAGTCAAGCTTAAGCTTTTCAATTTCTTCACTGACGATACAAATATTGATGCAAACATGATTGGCATCAGCACACCATGGTAATACATTATTTTCATTGACTTCACCATTTACCAAATTAATTCGCTTTGCATCTTTTCCAGTTAAAATTTTCATGGCAACATCAGGCATTCCGCCCTCGCCATAAACAGAACGAAACGATGTATTAACATAAATAACTTTTCCTTGATTTTTTTCATCATGCATAATGCCAAGCGCAGTATAAGCCTTTTCAATGAGATGCGGCCATATTGCTTTATGGTGGACGGCGGTGCCGAGCTTTTCATTAACATAGATTGAGTTTTCAACTTTTATATTAACGGGTTGACTTGTATTTTCAGGAAAAAGCCTTACGATGGTATGCGTGTCACTGACTTGCCGCATGATGCCAACGAAATAATCCGCGCCAGCGTAAGTGACATCCTCATTAATTTTCACATTTGCATTTAACATGGCGATGATGGTTGATAATAAAAAACAATCACCGAAGGTGCCTTGCGCAATATCGTTTATTTGTGGCAAATGCGGGAATATATCGCCAGTAAATGGAACGAAATTATCTTCTGATAATTTGACTAAGTTGGCGGGGACAATCCCATCGCCAGTAATTTTAATCGCATAGCCTGATTCAGGCATGTCCTCTTGTTTGTCACCCTTTGTTTCATAGGTATAAATCTTTAAATAATGGGGATCGAAATCATCATCATTGGTCGAAGTCAATGTAACGTGAGTATCAGGTGTGCAAATTGGTTGCACGAGTACCAGTTGATTTTCTTTAAGATCAATAGATTTTGTGCTGATGATATCTTTATCGTTTGCATTCGATTCGGATTGGAAGCGAATGGTGGATGCCATATTTCCTGTGTCCTTTTTATTTTTGTTAAACAATGACAGGATCGGTGACATTTTACTTTTCTTTAGAAGCGTTGGAAAGTGATCTTTAATGCCAGCATATTCGATGATTGGTTTTTTTGGAGTTATTGTTAAGACATGATTAATATCCTGTCTTAGGGAAGCAACGAAGCCGACCTTGCCCCGGATGATTTTATCGTTGGGGTCGATCTTTAATTTGCCTCTTCTAATGTCTAATGGCTTGGTTTTATTGGAATCATTGCGTTGCATAGGCGTTTACCCACTTCCTCGTTTCCAGCTGAATAGTTATATTTTACGCCAGAATGACCATCGTTAGATTAAGGGGATATTAACGCACGTTATCTAAACGCGCTCTACGTGATAAGTATCGAATAAGTGATCGACCCAGCGCTTGCTGATTTGATCAAGCAAACTATTTTGCATTTGACGGGCATCGATATGATCGATATCGATAATTTCAAGCGGCTGATCTTGCCACGAGCAGGCGAAAACAGCTTTCGTGCGGAGTCCTGTGTCCGGATCAATTTGCCATTGCAAGCATTGCGCACAAACGCCTTTTAACATGCATTGCATATTGCCATAGACGGCACCGATGACTTTAGGATCTTTTAATAAGTGTTCTTTTAATACGGTTTGTCGAGCAGCTTGAAAGCGGCGTAATAAATCAGTGGTGCCAATGAGATAGATGCGATCAATGTCACCGAGTGAAATAGACGTTTTCTTACCATCCAGTTGGCCAGTGGCACAGTCAACCAGTGTTTTAATGACATCATCAGTATTAAGCGCAACATCTTGTTCGCGATGCGTTTTAACTACATCACCCTGTTTGGTTAACCAAATAATTTCATCCGTTACTTTCTCAATTTCTTCCTGGCAATACACTTCCGCAGCAGAATTAAATTGTCCAACGTAGATAACGCGATTGTTCGCTGCGCGCATTTCTTCGCCGTAACTGCGCAAAAACGCAAAACTTGCTTGGTTCCCAATGATAAGTACCGTCTCATGCAGCGCGGGGATTTTTGCTTTGACACCGGTTGGGCCCATGAGTGTTAGCGGTTCACCTGGTTTTAACGTCGCGCAAAGTTTTGCACTCGCTGATTTTTCATGCACGATAAAATGTAGGATTCCATTTTTATGATCACAACCGGCGGCGACAAGCGCAAGTGGTTCCATTTGAAATAAGGTGTGATCGATGTGCGGTGCATACGTTTCAAAATTTTGTAAGCGATAAAAAACGCCCGGTTTGTAATGTTTCGCAGCAAGCGGCGCTTTGATGGCGAGTTCCACAATATCAGGCGTGCGGCGTGTTACGCTCATGAGCGTTGCATTAAACCAGTGACGCATGGTTTGTGCGAATTCCTGATAGGCTTCTTCACTGCCTACTTGATTTAATTTATCGCGCAAGAGGGCGAGAATTTTTGGATAAGTACGCATGCCTGATGCAATCGCTTTTACCACATTACCGTGAAAGACAGGATGTGTGTCGCCAATCAAACTCACGCGGCGATCTTGTTTGTGATACGACGTGAACGGCCCAAATTGCGGGTCTTTACAGTGCAAGACACCGTGCGCAACGGTCAGCTCACCATCATGGGCCTCGTAATGTTGATATTGCAAATTGAGTCGATTAAAAGTGCCGCGATGTTCGAATTCGTAAGCGGTATTTGGTTGCGTACCCGTTGCAGCTAAAATGGAACGTGCAGGCAAACGAATTTCTTCCGTTGTAGTTACCCAATTATTTTCTGCATCACGCAGGCGGCGATGACAGACTAAGCTTTCTGCATGGCCGTATTCGTTTAAATCCACCGCAGCGGGTTCTAATCCCTCTAAATAATAAATGCCTTCTTCCAGCGCTTTTTGTAATTCTTCGTGATTATTAATATAAGCAGGCGATTCTTGCATGCTGCGACGATACGCAATGGTGACACCGCCCCATTTGCGAATAAGGCGAATAAAATCTGGTCGGCGTTTTGCTTGCGCTGCCAGCTCGCGTTCGCATTTTACTTCGTCAGCGTGGCGTAAATATTCGGTTAAAATTTCTCGCGACGCAGGATCGAGTTGTTGTGCCAGTGTTTCTTCGCCATGTTCCTTTATTAAAATGTGATAACGTCTTGCGATTTTTTCAACTTGCGTAATGTAATACGCTTGTAATTCAGTCGCTGTATCAACGCCAGTCAATCCACCACCAATCACCACCGCGGGCAAACGAATTTGTAAGTTGGTTAGACTGCTTGCTTTCGCGGCATTACCTAATTGCAATGCCATTAAGAAATCGTTCGCTTGTCGCATACCTGGCGTTAAGCTATTTGGAATGGAAAGCGCTTTTGGTAAGCCAGCGCCAACGGCTACCACGAAATGATCAAAGCCCATCTCCCAAGCGTCTTCCACGGTAATCGTGCCACCAAAGCGCACACCGCCAAATACTTGAAAATGCGGTCTGCGCATTAAAGTGAGATAAATTAATTTCAAAAAGTTTTTATCCCAACGCACCGTAATGCCGTATTCAGCGACACCACCAAAACCTGCCATCAAACGTTCATCTAGTGATTCTTTGAGATCTCTAAACTGACGAATGGGTTCGTTGATAAATTTTTCTGGGAGTGGTTCGATTTTCAAACCATCAAAACCAACGACCGCAAATCCATCTTGCAATAAATGATGGGCGAGGGTGAAACCAGCAGGCCCCATACCGGCGATCATGACTTTTAAATTGTTGTATGGTTTAGCGACCCATTGTTTTTCACGCAGTGGGTTCCAGCGTGTTAAAAGATCGTAAATTTCAACGCCAAACGGAAGGTCTAATGTATCTGTTAAAACGCGCGTTTCAATTTGTGGAATATTGACGGGCGTTTGCTTTTGGTAAATGCAAGCTTTCATGCAATCGTTGCAAATGCGATGGCCCGTTGCAGGACACATGGGATTATCGACCATGACCATCGCGAGTGCGCCTATCGTATAACCATCACGTTTTAAGCGATGCATTTCAGAAATTTTTTCTTCAAGCGGACAACCGGTAAGCGTGACATCCAACGGATTTTTTTTAAAGCCCTGTGCGGGATCGCCTTTTTTAACCGGAAAGCCTTTCGAGCAAAAATCACCCTCGTGATCATGGCAATAAATGCAGTAATTCACTTCATCTTGCACATCGCGCGCTGACATGCGTGGATCAGTGAGCTTAAACCCATCGCGTTGCCGTAAGAGAGCATCCGGCGCTTTGCTACGTTTTAATGGATCATCCTCGCATTTGACGCATGCAACCAGGTCCTCGTACTCAATACGATTCGGCAGGCGAAAGCTGCTAAAACCGTGGGTGATTTGCTTACCTTCCGGCGTTATGAGTGCTTGTGCGCACCATTGCACGAGTTTTTCAATATCTTCCTTGCAGGTTTCTGGCTGATCAAGGTAGTGCATGCCTAAAAGGGCAATGCCAAGCTCAAGGTCATCCGCCTGAATAGGCGCTTTTTTGAGTTCCGCCAGCAGCCAATCGTTTAAGGTGGTAAAGGCAGGGAACGCTTTTGCGCGGGCCAGCTCTTTCTTTGCCCGGCGTAAGAGGTAGTATTTTTTAAAAGCAGCAATAGGATTTTCCGCGGTGGTGCGTGCTTGCTGAATGGCGGCTTCTTCTTCAATATCAAAGAAATCAGCTAGAAAGGCATCGAGAATAATCGCGCAACTGATTAATAATTCACTGGTTTCAACGGTTGAGAGGGTGCTGCTACCTTCTCGATAGGCTAGCAGCTTTTGCGCTAATGGCGGGTCAGTTTCACTGAGTGCCAGCAAAAAAGCATGATCCAGGCGCAATAGTCCCGCCGGCTGGAATAGATCGGTGAAAGGGGTGTCATTAAAGCGCAATGCGTTACGTAAGGCCATGCTCTATTATACGTGATTTAAGTCAGAAAAACGCAGCGATTATAGGGGAAACTGGGGGGTATTGCACTACTTAGAGGGTATGCCTTAAGGTTTTAAAAATTTCTCATTCTCCTCTTTGACCTGATCAATCACCTTTTGAATGCTTTCTTTTTTCTTTGTTTCAGCCTGGTTCAAGAAATTACCGAGTGATTTAACAACTAATTCATACACCTCTTCTGGTATCTTTTCTCGTTTGTAAATTGGTGTTGCTGGGTTTTTAATTAATTCACTGGCAATTGCATCGGCTGACTTTTCAGTGAGTGATTTATATTTGTTATTTTCCTTAACAATTTTATCTTTAGTATCCTCGTATAAATATGTGGCCCTCAATTCATCCCGCATTTGCAAGAATTTTTCGAGTGGCATATGCAATTCGAGTATTATAACATCCTCAGGTTGGCAGTTTTCTAGTTTTTGCCAATGGAGTTGATTTTCCTTCAGTTCTTCTAATTGCGCCGGCCAGCTAACCAGGAATTGTGGTTTTTTAGTAGTACGTGGATCTCTTGGAATGATAGCAAAATAGAGGGTGTCTAGTTTGTCATTGCGACTATCGCTCATGAGAGTGCCCCCAATCATTTATATTTAGTTACATTTATCCATTATAACACATGTTGCGCGAAGGATGAGTAAATGGTGGTTACTGATTGATTAGAATAAATCCCCCTCCCACTTGGTGGACGAGGGGGCGGGGTTGTAACGGTTTGAAACTCGTTACCCTTGCAATTTCTTTTTGAGTAATTCATTTAATTGCTTGGGATTCATTTTGCCGCCGGATGCTTTCATTGCTTGTCCAACAAAGAAACCAAATAATTTTTCTTTGCCAGCGCGATAGTCCGCGGTTTGCGCTGGATTATTAGCAATGATTTCATCGATTAGTTTTTCAATCGCGGCCGTGTCGGTGACTTGTTTTAAACCGCGCTTTTCAATGATGTCATCAACACTGCCTTCTTTTTCCCACAAACATTCAAAAATAGTTTTTGCGATTTTGCCGGAAATGGTTTCATCCGCAATACGTGCAACCAGATGACCAAGCTCGGCTGCTTCAATGGGGCTTTCGGTAATTTCCAGATTATTTTTATTGAGTACACCCAGTAATTCACTGATGACCCAGTTGGCAGCGAGTTTTGGGTGATTGCCGGATACTTTCACTGCCTCTTCATAATAATCTGCGAGTTCTTTGCTGCTAACCAAAATATCTGCATCGTAAGCACTTAAGCCATATTGCTGCATGAAGCGATCACGTTTTTCTTGTGGCAATTCAGGTAATTCCCGTTTTACTTTTTCAATGAGTTCTTCTGCGATCACAACGGGCAGTAAATCAGGATCAGGAAAATAGCGGTAGTCATGCGCTTCTTCTTTGCTGCGCATGGGACGGGTTTCATTTTTATTGGGATCGTATAAACGCGTTTCCTGAGTGATTGTACCGCCATTTTCAATGACATTAATTTGTCGTTCAATTTCAAAATTAATGGCGCGTTCAACAAAGCGAAATGAATTAATATTTTTTAATTCAGTGCGCGTGCCAAGTTTTTCTTCTCCTTTTGGTCGCACGGAGACATTCGCATCGCAACGAAACGAGCCTTCTTGCATATTGCCATCACAAATTTCAAGATAACGCACTAGCGTACGTAATGCTTTCAAATAAGCGACGGCTTCTTTTGCTGTGCGCATTTCAGGTTCTGAAACAATTTCCAAAAGCGGTGTACCAGCACGATTCAAATCAATACCGGTTAATCCATGAAAATCTTCGTGTAAGGATTTGCCTGCATCTTCTTCAAGATGTGCGCGGGTGAGATTGATGCGTTTTGCTTCACCATCCTCGAGTTGTATATCAATATAACCATGCGAAACGATAGGACGATCGTATTGGCTGATTTGATAGCCTTTTGGTAAATCAGGATAAAAATAATTTTTGCGTGCAAATACTGATTTGTGTTGAACGGTGGCATGAGCACCTAAGGCAAATTTAATGGCCATCTCAACGGCTTCTTTATTCAGCACAGGTAAGACACCGGGCAAGCCTAAATCAATAGCGCAAGCTTGTGTGTTAGGGTCTGCGCCAAATTGTGTTGAGGCACCAGAAAAAATTTTGGTTTTTGTTGATAATTGTGCATGGACTTCAAGTCCAATGACTGTTTCCCATTCCATAAATTAAAACCCCTCTGGTGTTTTCGTATGCCAATCAGTTGCTTTTTGATAAGCGTGCGCGACGTTTAATAATTTTGCTTCGCCAAACAAATTACCAATGAGCTGTAACCCAACCGGTAACTTATTCACAAAACCAGCCGGAATAGAGAGGGCTGGGAGGCCCGCTAAATTGACAGCAATGGTAAAGACATCTGATAGGTACATGCTGATCGGATCAGTTGTTTTTTCACCGAATTTAAAGGCGGGTGTCGGCGCGGTAGGTGATAAAATAATATCGACATTTTTGAAAGCATTGGTAAAGTCATCGCGAATGAGGCGTCTAATTTTTTGTGCTTTCACATAATACGCATCATAATAACCAGCAGATAACGCATACGTACCAATCATGATACGGCGTTTCACTTCTTTTCCAAAGCCTTCACTGCGTGAGCGTTTATATAAATCTTCTAAATCAATGGGATCTTTACAACGGTATCCATAACGTACGCCATCGTAACGCGCGAGATTAGAAGAACATTCAGCGGGGGCGATAACGTAATAAGCCGGTGCCGCCAGATGCGTATTAGGTAAGCTGATTTCCTGAATGCGCGCACCTAATTTTTCATATTCTTTAATGGCCGCTTCAATGACGCGCGCAACTTCACTGTTTAACCCTTCGCTGAAATATTCTTTCGGTAAACCAATACGTAACCCTTGAATAGAATCATTGAGGGTTCTAGTATAATCTGGTACGGGTTCATTGACACTGGTGGAATCGCGTTCATCAAATCCGGCCATGACATTCAGTAAAATGGCAGCATCTTCCGCGGTGCGCGTCATGGGGCCGCCTTGGTCCAAACTGGAGGCAAACGCAATCATACCGTAGCGAGACACGCGTCCATACGTCGGTTTTAATCCGGTAATACCGCAAAGTGCGGCTGGTTGACGAATAGAACCGCCGGTATCGGTACCGGTAGCGGCAGGGGCAAGTCCAGCGGCAACCGCGGCTGCTGAGCCGCCCGAGGAACCGCCTGGCACACAATCAAGCTGCCATGGGTTTTTAACCGGGCCGTAAAAACTGGTTTCATTCGATGAGCCCATCGCAAACTCATCCATGTTTGTTTTACCGAGTAAAATGGTGCCCGCGTCTTTTATCTTAGTGACGACAGTAGCATCGTAGGGGGCGATGAAATTATCGAGTATTTTTGAACCACACGTGGTTTTAACGCCGTCCGTGCAAAAGATGTCTTTCTGGGCGAAGGGAATGCCGGTTAATTTTTTGGCTTTACCTTGTTCGCGTGCTGCATCGGCAAGCTTTGCTGCGGCGACGCTTGCTTCTTCGGTGACTGTTACAAAGCTATTTAATTTGGCATCGTACTGTTTGATTCTATTCAAATAGAGCGTGGTTAACTCAACGCTCGATATTTTTTTTGCGGCAAGCGCATCGGATAATGCTGCAATCGTTTTATAGTGCATAACTTTTAAGCCTCTTCGATCACTTTTGGTACAAGGTACAGTCCCGCTTCAACTTGGGGGGCGATGCGCTGATATTTATCACGTAAATCAGGCTCGTTGATTTCATCAGGTCGTAAGCGCTGGGACAATTCAAGCGGATGAGCAAGCGGCTCGACCTTACTTGTATCAACTTCGTCCATATGCGCGATGAAATCGAGAATCGTCGAAAGTTGAGGGGTGTAAAGTTCAATATCCTCGTCGGACAAATTCAAGCGTGCAAGGTGAGCGATTTTTTTTACCTGTTCCGGTGTTAGTGACATGCGGTTTAACTGCTCTCAAAAATGTGAACAAAAGTGTTCACGGTTTTCTTCCTGCCCCGACGCGTCTTTGTGACCGCATTCGTATCTGACAGGCGTTACTTTCTCGACTACATTAAAGACCCTCTCTAATGCAGTGTTGCCGTTACCGACATAGCTCGCCACGAGTAGAGCAGTTTCGGTTGCCAGCCGTTTTAAATTGTGAGCGGCATTGACATCACGATCATGTAATGTATTACAATGAGGACAATGCCAGCTTCTTTCATTCAACGTTAATGTACCATTTTTCCAATGGCACACGGAGCACAATTTACTGCTCGGATACCATCTATCAGCCACCATTAACTGTGTATTATAACGCAGCGCCTTGTATTCAAGTTGCCGACGAATCGTACCAAAACCAACATCATTGATGGCTCGTGCTAATTTCACATTTTTTAACATGCCGGCCACATGCAAATCTTCGATCACTATCACTTGGTTTTCGCGACAGAGTCGGGTAGTTAATTTGTGTGTGAAATCGGCTCTCAAATGAGCAATATGGGCGTGCAACCTTGCTAATTTGAGAGAAGATTTCTTGCGGTTATTAGATGGTGTGATAAATGTGCCTTTTGGTCGTTTTTTAGATGCTTCTATTTTTCTGCTAACCGCACGTCCACGAATTTTCAACCGGCGTAAAGCTGATTTCAGCGGGGCATGGGTAGTGATGCATTCACCTGTCGATAAGGTTGCAACTGATTTGATGCCAAAATCGACGCCAACGATTTCATAACCCATCCGCTTTAGGTTTGCCTGATGCTGAGGAACATCAACTTGAATGGCAATAAACCACTTGTCTGCTGTGCGTGATACTGTCGCGCCCAGTATTTTCCCGTGAAAGCGCAATGTTTCTGTCATGGTGACATGGCCAATTTTAGGCAGCTTAATCATTTTTTCATTCACGCTAAATTTATCATTGGCCACATAAAAAGAATCGCGGCTGCGGTTTTTCTTTTTAAATCGCGGTTCATTGGCAGGTTTCCTTGCTTTTATCTCCTCAAAAAAACGGCGCCAGGCTTTACCTAAATAAGCAAACGGCTGCGCATGGCTATCCCTATGCATTTCCATGAGCCACGGGAATTCTTTATATTTAATCGCATTAAACGATTTCTTGAGCGCCATCGCACTCGGTTTTTGTCCCGCTGCATATTGCTCTTTCCACTTGGCTAGTGCCCAATTCCACACAAAACGACTCGTACCCGCCGCTTTTTGAAAGTAATCGGCCTGTTCTTTAGTCGGCTTAAGTGCAATTTTATGCGTCAGTTGCATGGGGTTCCTTTTTTTTGCTTCCTACCTCGAAGGAGACAGTAAGACCGAGTAGTTTGTTGTCTTGCTGTGATAATAGTGATTTCCATGGGGCGAATCATACACTATTAAACACTTAATATGAGACTAGAGTTAACTCCTGGCCTCAACGAGCGAAGCATTATAATGGATTTAAGTGAAACTGTCATGCCGCTGCCTAAATTCCTTGTATATCCTATCTTGGCTTTAAATCAATTAAATGCTAACGTAATGGCAATCTCAAAATTAAAATCTCTCACTAAGGGAATCGAATAACTATGTTCAAGAAGTTGCGTGGTATGTTCTCAAATGATTTGTCCATTGACTTGGGTACGGCAAATACGCTTATTTATGTTCGCGGCAAGGGTATTATCTTGAATGAGCCTTCCGTTGTTGCTATTCGTCAGGGGACTGATTCTGTTAGTCCGAAAATGGTGGTGGCCGTGGGCAGTGAAGCAAAACTGATGTTGGGCCGTACCCCTGGCAATATTAGCGCCATTCGCCCAATGAAGGATGGTGTTATCGCAGATTTTTACGTAACAGAGAAGATGTTACAGCACTTTATTCATAAAGTGCATGAAAACCGCTTCCTGCGACCAAGCCCACGCGTGCTCGTTTCTATTCCTTGCGGTTCAACACAAGTGGAGCGGCGCGCTATTCGTGAGTCTGCTATTAGTGCCGGTGCGCGCGAAGTGTTCTTGCTTGAAGAACCGATGGCGGCTGCGATGGGCGCTGGTATGCCGGTTGATGAACCTCGGGGATCGATGGTGGTGGATATTGGTGGCGGCACCACAGAAGTGGCTATCATTTCCTTAAACGGCATTGTGTATTCTGCTTCTGTGCGTATCGGCGGTGACCGATTTGATGAAGCCATTGTGAGCTACGTGCGTCGCAATTATGGTATTTTAATCGGTGAATCAACGGCTGAACGTATAAAGCATGAGATAGGGCTTGCTTATCCTGCGAATGAAATGCTGCAAATGGAAGTTCGCGGACGTAATTTGGCCGAGGGCATTCCACGCAGCTTTACGATTACGAGTAACGAAATTTTGGAAGCACTACAAGAACCCTTGTCTGGCATTTTAGGTGCGGTGCGTGCGGCACTGGAACAAGCGCCGCCAGAACTTGCAGCGGATATTGCAGAGCGCGGCATGGTATTGACCGGCGGCGGTGCATGTTTACGTAATATCGATCGATTATTCATGGAAGAAACCGGGTTGCCTGTCATTATTGCTGATGAGCCGCTCACTTGTGTTGCACGCGGCGGCGGCAGGGCATTGGAAATGATCGACTCAACGGGAATTGATTTTCTATTAAAGGAATAAGGTCGGAGGACGCGCTATCCGTTCGATATTTACCCGCGAATCACAATCAGGGCTGCGTTTATTTCTTTTCGTCGTTTTATCCGTCGCCTTGATGGTGATGGATAAGCGATGGGAAGGTTTTGCTTCTATTAAATCGGCCATGTCACTGCCGCTTGCACCGATTCAGTATTTGGTGAGCTGGCCAACGACATTTATTGACTCATTAAAGACTGCGATCAGTACGCACGATGATCTGGTGACAGAAAACTTGCAGCTTAAAACGCAAGAATTAATGCTGCGCTCGCAGTTGCAGCGTTTGGCGGCGATCGAAACTGAAAATAATTACCTAAAACGCTTAATTCAGTCGTCAAGGCAAGTGAGGGGCAGAACCTTAATCGCCGAAATTTTAGCAGTGACGGCAGAGCCATTTGTGCATCAAGTAGTGATTGATAAGGGTAGCCGCGATAGCATGTATGCTGGACAACCTATCCTGGATGCGAATGGCGTCATGGGGCAGGTGACGCAGGTGGGGCCCATCACAAGCCGCGTGTTATTGATCAGCGATCCGCGCAGCGGTATCGGTGTGCAAGATATACGTAACGGTATTCGCGCCGTGGCAAGCGGCGATAGCTATACAGGTAAATTGCGTTTGATGTATGTTCCCAAAACCACTGATATACGCGAAGGCGATCTTTTTATTACTTCCGGGTTGGGTGATCACTACCCCGAAGGGTATCCGGTGGGAAAAGTGGTTTCGATTAATCTGGATCCAGCACACCAATTTGCAGATGTGTATTTGCAGCCGAGTGCGCACCTGGAGAGTAGTCGTCAAGTTCTAGCAGTATGGAACCAATAATATGCCTGGTTGGCTTACCATTATCACCACACTCATTATCGCGCTGATATTGACCTTGTTACCCATGCCGCATTGGACGATTTGGCTGAGACCTGCTTGGGTATTGATGGTGCTGATTTTTTGGTCCATGACGACACCTTACCGCGTCGGTGTGGGGACGGCGTGGATCATGGGGTTACTGGTTGATCTCCTGAGTGGAACCGTGTTGGGCGAGCATGCACTCGCTTTTTCGCTCATCGTATATTTTGTTAACAAGATGCACATTCGTCTTAAGATGGCTCCTTTCTTGCAGCAGGGATTGAGCGTCCTCTTGTTTATGCTGTGCTATCAGTTTGTTATTTTCTGCATCCAGGGTTTTATTGGCCAATTGCCGGATACTAAACTGTATTGGATGTCGACGCTGACCAGCACGCTGCTTTGGCCGTGGCTTTATGTGCTATTGCGCGACTGTCGCAGACGGTTTAGGGTGGTATAATCGTTATTCGGTGGTTTTCGCTGATACCTGATGACGACCAGGCGCTAAGCTTACCTTTATGCGGGGCTGATGTGTGAAATTGTTAAAGTACATCATTAAGAAAATCGCTTATCTTGCTGCGTTTAGCATCATTATCTTGGCTGTATTGACGAGTACTGCGCATTTATTGACCCCGGTTTTTAATCAACATCGCACGGATTTTGAAAAGTGGGCAAGCGTGCTGCTTGAGCGTCCTATCAAGATTGAGAGTGTCCATATAGCCTGGTCGGGCTTTCAACCAGAGCTAAGCCTGGATGGCGTGATACTATCCAATAAAGATACTAAGGCCCCGGTAGTACGCGTTGAGCGCGTTAGTGTGTATTTTTCAATTCCCCGCAGTTTGTGGCATCGACAGCCGACGTTAAGCACGTTAATGATTCAGGGAGCAGATATAAATTTGCTTGAATCGCCGTCAGGCGCTATTTCGTTGCAAGGTTTTCCTATGCTTGAAGGCCCCCAACTTGAATCCCGCCCAGAGACAGCGAATTTTGAAGAAATACTAGCCTGGTTGTCCAGAGAGCCGCATTTGATCTTGCGCGATATCGATGTCCACTACGAAGGAAAAATAGGCGGTAGACGATTTGTCACACTGCATCATCTTGACATTGAAAATAGCGGCAAGAAGCATTTGATTTTGGGCAAGGCGATTTTGCAACAGGCGATACCAACTGAAGTTAGCACAGCGATTGAATGGGAAGGCGATAAACTTGCGCTAGATGCTATTAAAGCGCGATTGTATTTGTATGTCTCGGGTTTTTCAGTATCACAATGGTTAAAAGCGTATACCTGGCACGATTGGCGTGTCACCGACGGTGTCGCGAGTGCAAAAATCTGGGCTGACTGGCAGCAAGGTCAATTCAGTAAAATTCAAACCAGATTCGAACTTTATAAAGTTGATTTCTTATCAACAGCGGATCAAACAACGCATCAATTCAATCGAGTCAGCGGCAATCTTGGCTGGAAGCGTGATGGTGAAAATCAAATTTTTGCTGGCGATGATATTTTAATTGATTTCCCCGAGCACCTTTGGCCTGTCAGTAGTTTTTATGCAAAATTAATTCCTGATGAAAAAGGGCAGTACGCATTGAACGAGCTTAATATTGGTTACATCGATGTTACTGACGTGCAGACACTCTTATTTTCATCGCCTGCTTTCCTAACGGATGAGGCGCGCACTTTCCTGACCAAACTTAAATTAAAAGGCGCGATTGAAAATGCGTCCTTTAAATTTAATGGCCCTTATCAGGACCTGAGTAATATTGTTTGTCAGCTAGCATTAAATCATATTGGTTTTGCGCCCTGGAGTCCCTTCCCAGGGATTAATAATTTATCTGCCAAACTACGTTGGGATGGGAAACAAGGCGCGATTGAATTCGCGAGTCAAAAAACATCGTTTCAATACGATGCTATTTTTAACAAACCGCTTGCCCTTGATAATATAGCGGGAAAAATTGATTGGAAAAAAACAAACCCAGATGATTGGACAGTCAATCTTTCAAATTTGCAGATTGCAAATAATGATATTGATATGTACTTAACGGGTTCGTTAGATTTACCGCAGAAGCAATCGCCTTACGTGAACCTGAATGCCACCTTTGATTTGAAGAAGGTGGCTAATTTGAAAGCCTATCTGCCGTTGCAGCTGTTTAGCCCGGGACTATCAACCTGGTTGCGGGAGGCATTCCTTGGTGGTGAGTTGCGGGCAGGTCGTGCAGAATTGCGTGGTCGTTTAAGTGAATTCCCTTTTGATCAGGGCGACGGTACGTTTACTATTTCAGGTATAGCAAAAAACATTGACTTGCGCTATGCAAGCGATTGGCCGGTTGTTAATAAGATTAAGGCGGCGTTGAACTTTACAGGCCGTCGTTTAGTGGTTGATGCGTACGATGCGAAGATTGCGGAGGTAGCGCTAGGGAGAGTGCATGCGGAAATCTCAAGTATTGGCGGTAAGGAGCCCAGTGTATTATCGGTGCGAAGCGATACTATTCAGACTAATTTTACGAAGGGGTTGCAGTTTGTTCGGAGCAGCCCACTAAAGAATTCGATTGGCAAAATGCTTGAGGGTACAAAAATAACGGGGCCTATGACGCTTAAACTTGGTTTGACCGTTCCGCTTGCGGATCCAGACGATACAAAAGTTGATGGAACTATCAATCTATTTAATACGCAGCTTGATTTAATACCGTGGCGATTAAAATTATCGCATTTGAATGGACAATTATATTTTACTGAAAATACGACGGATGCAAGGGCCATTCAGGGATACTTATTTAATAAACCGGTACAACTGCAAATTGAGACGGTCAAACAAGAAGATCAATCATCCTTTGTTCGCGCCAGGTTGATTGGTATTCTTGGTATGTCTGATTTACAAAAGTGGCTTGAGGTCCCTATTGAAAAAGTGGCGACAGGGGCTGCCAATCTCGTTGCCAATATCGATTTTGTGACAAACCAACCGGTTGTCATTAAATTAAATTCTGATCTACTGGGTGTTGCGATCGATTTGCCAGATCAATATGCAAAGCAACCACAAGAAACCCGAGCATTGACGGCAACCATTATCGCCGACGAAAAAGCGCCATTACGCATTAAAGCTGATTATGGCGAGATGTTAAGTGCTGCGATAATCTTATCACGTCAAAATGAAAAATTAACATTACAAGCCGCAAATTTATTGCTAGGCGAGGGTGAAGCCGAATGGCCGCAGAAAAACGGACTTTACATTACCGGTAATTTTGATCAGTTGGATTGGGAACAAATTAAAACAAAAATAAATTTGCGAGGTGAGGCTAATTTTACTGATTTGCCCTTGCAAGAAATTAAGGTCAATGCGAAATCCATCGATTTATTTGGGCAAAAAATCAGTGATGTGAAAGTGCAGATGGTGCCGCAACAAAATTCCTGGAATATCGCGATTACCAGTCCTGATATTAGCGGTAAGATAACGGTGCCGCAAAAATTATCTACAAACGATAAAGTGATTGCCGATTTTGATAAGCTAAAACTAAAAACAGCGTCTGGCGGAAAAGAAGAATTTTCAATCGATATGAGAACGTTACCATCGATTGAATTTTCGGCTGACGATGTCAATTTGAATGATATAGCACTTGGCGACGTTTATTTTAAAACAAAGCCTGGTAAAAATGGTTTAACGATTGAAGCACTCAATATATCGTCTAGCTATTTACACTTTGGTGCAGCCGGTGAATGGACGCAATCAAATATAACGCGCTTGCACGGCAATATTATGTCGAAAAATGTCAGCGCATTTTTAAGCAGTTTAGGTTTTGATGTGCATAACTTTATTGTGCATAAAGGCGATCTTGATTTTGATTTGGAATGGCAGGGCACGCCATTCATGCCATCACTCAACGGATTAAGCGGTGATGCATCGATTGATATTGGGGCGGGAAGAATTGTTGAAGTAAGTCAAACCAGTGGCACCAAGATGGGTTTGGGACGCATGTTGAGTTTATTTAGTTTGCAGACGATTCCAAGACGTCTTTCGCTTGATTTTAGTGATATTGTTGAGAAAGGATATAGTTTCGATTTTATTCGCGGCAATTTTACTTTTAAAGATGGCGATGCGCACACGACTAATTTAGTGTTTGATGGGCCCGTTGCTAAAATACAAATTCTTGGGCGTATTGGTTTGCGCGATCAGGATTATGATTTAACGCTTGGCGTGATGCCGCACGTGACGTCGAGTATTCCTGCCGCTGCAACCATTTTATCGGGTGGTAATCCTTTGGTTGGTATCGGTGCATTTGCGGTCACTAAAGTGCTTGGCCCGCAATTCTCAAAATTAATCGGCTATTATTACGCAGTGAAGGGACCGTGGAATAATCCGACCTGGGAACAGATTAGGGCGCCGAAATAATTAGCGTGCTTAGGGTCTGTGCGCCAGAAACATTGCAATTATTGTTTAGCTAATTTGCCTTCGCTAATTATTTCCTGCCTAGCTTCACGAATAGGCGGTGGTGACCAAATACCAGCAATTTTAATCCCAGGTAAGGTATTACTCACTGCCACAAATCCACGACCAATATCTCTTTTAATTGATTTCGGAATAGGGTACCAAGGCTCATTTAAACTGCCATAGGCTTTCGCTAAACCATGGGGTTTTTCGTTAGGATGCGCTATTGCATATTGCACAGCATTGTTGAGTGCTTGTGTAAATGCATCGATAAAATTTGGATTCATGGTGTGCACGGCAGTTAAACAAAAATGAAATGCGGGTTTTCCAGTCGGTGTT
>MGYG01000097.1 GCA_001801635.1 Gammaproteobacteria bacterium RIFCSPHIGHO2_12_FULL_43_28 | reverse complement strand
ATGACCACCCATTTTTTTCAGCATATTGAATGGCATCTTCGATTTCTTTATTCGGATGTTTACTTCTTCTTGCCATTTCAAAACGTATCCCTATTTGGTCATACAAACAGTATAGCAAAACGTTGACAAATGTCAACAATATGGGCTAATTTATTGATTATTTTACCATAAATTAACTTGGATCCCTGCCTGATGATCTCACCTCACTTAAACCATGGTTTTGGCAGTGTTCTATTTAAATTGCGATACATTGCCTGGATCTTCGGTAATCGGTTATCGCCCACTCGACGTACTGAGTGCTCGTAATCGGTTTCTCTCACATAGCGCCCGATTTCGAGAGCGCATATACTATCAAGGGTTATCAAAAGGAGCGCAATGTTATTATGATGACGTCATTAATTGCTTTACATTTTTTAAGTTATCGTATTAAAATTGAACAACCAAAAGTCTTACGGGTTTCTAACTGATAAGTGATTGATCGATGAAAATATTGCATCAACTAAGCGATTAAATTCATTATCATAGTATAAAAAATAAAGTCATATTATTTTCTTTGTAACTACTCACCCGTCATTGCGAGCCCGCGCTTTCTGCGGGCGCGGCAATCCAGTTATTAGAGGACATTTGGATTGCTTCGGCTAAACGCTTTGCGGCCTCGCAATGACGAGCAAGCAGTCACTTTTTTTAACAAAGCAAAGAGGGTAGATAATGAAATTCTTAAATTACGCGATCATTACGATTGCACTAAGCGGAATAAATTTGGCTGATGCTAAAGAGTTAAGTGCGGAACTTTCACAAGCTAATATGAAATTTTACGTGCAATTAAATAAAGGCGATACTGTGCACGTCAAATATGATTTGACGAGATACCCAATATATCGACAGTATGTATGGCAGTATTACGCAATGTTTTGTTATGCGCATGGTAAAGCGAATATTGAATATACCAATAATACAATACAAAAGCTTAGTAAGCTTCCAATGCTAGCTAGTAAAGAAGAATATGACCAGACTGGCATTGGAAAAAAAATGGATGAGAAAGGTGAATTTACTATTATTAATGTATCAGAATATGATAGTGGTTCAGTTGTAGACTGTGCGTTATACCCTAAATTTGGTGAGTGAAATAACATAAATATAAAACGAGGCAATGATGAAACTGCTCAGCCCACCATTGCAAGCATTTCTCGCTATTGCGCAAGAAAAAACAGTTCATGCCGCGGCGAATAAGTTGCATATTACGCAAACAGCGGTCACGCAGCGGATTAAATCATTAGAAAATCGCTTATCCACATCCTTATTCGTACGCACGCGGCGCGGGATGATCTTGACTAGTGAAGGAGAAACCTTATTAAGGTATTGTTACTCCTTCCAAGCCTTAGAGGGTGAGGCCTTGACCTGCATTGCAATGACAGGGTTAGAGAAAAATGTTTCAATCTGTATGACAGGCCCTTCGACTATTATGCGAGCACGTATAATTCCACGATGTGTAACCGTGATGAAAGCATTTCCACGTTTATTAATGTCGTTTAATATTGATGATAATGAAACGAGAGCTTCTTCGCTGCGTCGCGGTGAAAGTCAGATTGCGATCATTGAGCAAGCTTTCATTTCTGATGAAATGGAATATAAAAAATTAGAACCAGAGCATTATGTCTTAGTGGTTTCATCCGCATGGAAGAAAAGAAAATTAAAGGAGATTATCAAGCAAGAAAAAATTATCGATTTTAATATGCATGATCATATGACATTTAATTACTTAAAAAAATATAATTTATTTGATCATGCGAATAAAGAGCGACACTTTACCAATCGAACAGATACCTTAGCATTATTGATCGCAGAAGAAATGGGTTATGGCGTGCTACCTTATGAATTTGCAAAGCCATACCTTATCAATAAACAACTCGCGTTATTAAATGGTGAAAAAACCTATCCGTATTTTCTAGTTGCGGCTTGGTTTCCTCGTGATCCACAATCCGCTTATTTTTCAGCATTGATTGATGCGTGTTTTTAGAGTTGCTTTCGTCAACTCAGGTCGCTGCAATAATTGTGTGATGATATTAAACGCCGCTTGGTATGCACCGGGGCTTTTTGTCTCACTGGAGCCGCCGACGTTTAATTCCTTGATGTTATTTTCTAAAATCCAGTTAACCATCTCATCAATGTCATTTGTTTTGGATAGGTCTAAAACAAAATATAGAATTATCGTATTTATTCTATTTAATTATTTTCAGATAGTTTGCAACGCTATCATTCAATGCATCTTCACTCAGCGCATTGATAGTGATGTGACCAAGTTTGCGACCCGGGCGTGCTGCTTTACCGTAAGAATGATAATACGTGTTTGGAATAGATAATATTTTCTCGCGTACAGGTTCTTCGCCAATCAAATTATACATGGCGGAAAAACCTATCGTTTCAGTGCTGCCCAAAGGTAAACCGCAAATTGCGCGTAAATGATTTTCAAACTGGCTCGTGCGTGCGCCTTCAATCGTAAAGTGACCAGAGTTATGTACGCGCGGTGCAATTTCATTTGCAATTAACTCATTACCCATCACAAAAAATTCGATAGCCATCACGCCAATATAATTAAAATGGGTTACCAAGGTGTTCGCGTAATTTTCTGCTTTTTTTTGTAATATCGGATGAATGAAAGGTGCTTTTGATAACCGTAAAATACCCTCACGATGTTCGTTTTCAACGAGCGGATAAAATTTTACCTCGCCATTTTTTGCGCGCACGCAAATTAAAGAAACTTCGCTAGCAAAGTTGACAAACGATTCTAAAATTAATTCGTGCGATTTTAGTTGTTCCCATGCATTTACTGCACCTTGTTTATCGTGTATCACCGCTTGACCTTTGCCATCGTAACCACTTTTGCGTGTTTTCAAGATAGCAGGATAATTGAAAGTGTTTAATGCGGTTTCCAAATCATCCCAGGTATTGATCGCGTGAAATTTTGCCGTTGGAATTTGTAAGCTTTGCAAACATTCTTTTTCATATAAGCGATCTTGTGTGATTTTTAAAGTGAATTCATTGGGAAGGAGCGCTCGCTGTTTTGCAACGAATTCCGCACAAGTTAAAGGAATATTTTCTGTTTCTAGTGTGATGCAATCGACGGTTTCGGCGAATGTTGCTAGCGCATTTTCATCGTTAAAATCACCTTTGATGATGTTAGCCACCGAATTTGCACATGGATTTTCAATGGATTCATAACAAATTAATTGAATGCCAAGCGGCTTGCCAGCAATAGCTAGCATACGTGCCAATTGTCCGCCGCCCAAGACACCGACTTTCATCAGGCTTTTATCTCGCGTGGATTGGCATGTTGTAAAACCTGTTCAGTTTGTCGTTGACGGAATTGCTCAAGGCGCTGCTGAATGTCTTTATAGTGATTCCCTAAAATAGCAGCGGCTAAAAGGGCCGCATTCGTGGCACCCGCTTTTCCGATGGCAAGCGTCCCAACGGGAATGCCGGCTGGCATTTGCACAATAGAAAGCAGCGAATCCATCCCATTCAAACTTTTAGATAAAACAGGAACCCCCAAGACGGGCAGCACTGTTTTAGCGGCCATCATGCCGGGAAGATGAGCGGCACCGCCTGCACCGGCGATAATAACTTCAAGGCCGCGGTCTTTGGCGTTTTCAGCGTAACTAAATAATTTATCAGGGGTCCGGTGGGCTGAGACGATTTCCACCTCGTGCGAAATATCCAAATCTTCGAGCATTTTTGCCGTGTGATGCATGGTTTCCCAGTCACTTTGGGAGCCCATGACGATACCTACTAGGCTTTTTTTCATGCGGATGACCTCGTCATTCTGTCAAAAGGGAGCCCCTGCAATATACAAATTGTTCACTTTAAAGTCAAATCAAAGAAGGCATGTCATTACTCATCATAATGACACGCGAGTGATTACAACAATATTTAATAGACATGTACGGGCATCTCTGATTACAATGCCCATATATGAAGACATTTTTAAAAGCGTTGTCACTGCTTTTATTCTTGTTGCTACCCCTCCCAAGCCAAGCCTGGAACGCGCTGGGACACATGGTAGTAGCAACGATCGCCTACCAGCATTTACAGCCAACCGTTAGAGATAAGATAGATCAGTTTACTCCCGGTTTTGAAGCTGAATACCCACAGATTAAAAGTTTTTCGCAATTAGCGCCTTGGCCAGATCAGTTGCATTTGCAACGTATCGAAACGTATTCCCATTGGCATTACATCGATACACCGTTTAGTGATGATGGTACACCGCTTACAAATACGATTGATACGGATAATGCCGTGTGGGCTGTGAATACCATTAGGCAAGTCATTAAAAATCAACATGCTAATCCTTACGAGCGTTCACGCTTCCTCGCGTTTTTTATTCATATTATTGGTGATTTACATCAGCCACTGCATACGGTCAGTCGTCTCTCGAAGCAGCATCCAGACGGAGATAGAGGCGGAAACCTGTATTATATCCAGTATCAAAACGAACGCGTTCGCTTGCATCATGCATGGGATGGTGGTTTGGGTCTTTTTGAGCATGATTCATCGACAAAAAATGCAGAAAATATTGCAGCAACTATTACGTCACATTATCCCGAGTCTTTCTTTGGTGCGCGTGCGAGTGACATTAACCCAACGCATTGGGTAGACGAGGGTGTGGAAAATGCAAAACAATATGTCTACCACACGCCGGAAGAAGAACCTATTAGTCCCACATACCTTGATTCTGGTAACCGCGTGATTGAGCAAGAAACGGCTTTAGCTGGATATCGATTAGCTGCATTATTGAATCAGTTGCTGGCGTAATTCTTAGGATTTGTTGACAATCCCAGTATTTTTACAGAAAGCTGCTTTAGCAGCGCATCACCAGACGGTATTTCGTTGGGTAAATCAAAATAAACACGCGTGGCTTTGAAAGTGTAGCTTGAGTACAATGCTTCTGACAAATACTTACCAATCGCTGAATTTTCAGTACTATTTAAAATAATTTCGAATATGCGCTGAGTGCGTACAAGCGCTGTCGTGAAATCAATGTCAGTTATTTTGATCGCATGAATGATATCGTTAAGTTCTTGATAGCAGTTTTCACTGGATAGCTCTTCGCTAAATAATAATGTGTTTTCCGCAAAAATTGAATAATAGCTTAATTCAGTTGGTTTTTTTGAGAGGAAATGATGTATAAGATGATATTTTGATAGCATCGTTTCAACCGAGGTAAAAAATTGCTTCTGAATTTCATTGATACACGCTTCCTTTGATAGCTCAGGTTTGAAATGGGGATGATGTTGAATGTCATTATGCTGGTATTGATATACCAAAAAAGTAAGCGCCAGTTTTTCGTTGAAGTCAATCTTGCTATCCAGCAAGGTTTGTCGCTTAAGATATATAAATGCAAGTATATTATCCGTATTTTTTAGTCTAGCACAAAGATAAAGATTATAGATGCCATCTATTGTTTTAGATGCGTCTAATAATTTCATTGCCGTATCATTTTGTTTAGTAGTAATCGCCAAATATAAATCATTAAAATAAATTGATTCGGCGATAAATAGGTAAACGTGATCATAAAAATTATGCTTACTTTGAATCTGTTTGATTAAGCTTGACCAATGGGTAAAGAAATCAGGATGGTTTATACACTCAGCCATCTGATTGGTTAATTCGGCGACAGAGTATTCAGATTTAGATTTTATCTCAAGTAATGTAAGGAAAGTAATAAAGTTTAATACCGCATTATTATTAGTATATCGATTGGCTAGTTGTTTGAAGGAGCTCGCGAAAAAGAGCTTCCATGGACGTGTTTCATAAAAAGGGACAAGATTATTTGATAGCACCATTTCTAAACTCTTATCGCCAGAACAACCACCAAACAATTGCGCGATGCGGTACAAGGACGCGTAATCTTTATTGCTTAACCAGTAATTGGCATAGATTTTAACTATCTTTGATTCAATCGATGCGTTTTTATTAAGTTTATGTATTATAGCGTCATTTCCAGATCGTTTAATATGAATTTCAGAGTATCCATGCGATCGAAGCAGTTTAATTAAGCTTGAAATGAAAAACGTATCTGAATTGAGATAAAAGACGACATTTTTATACGTTTTTGCAGGAATTGATGCGGCGATGCTGGTAATAAAAATAGTGGCAGCACCTTTATTTTGCATGTATCCCGGGATAAATAAATTTTGCCGTAAAAAGTTTTCCGCCTCTTCCTCGCTTACATTAGATTGCCCAATTAAATCCGTTAAAAAATTTTTATTTTGCAACTGGATTAAAAGGCGTGCCTTTTCACGTAAATGTAGAGTTTCATGATTTTGCAGTAATAATCCGAATTGGCCTTCATTAAAACCCATGCAACGCGGTGTTATGCTAAGATTAATTCTTGCAGAAGCATCATGCTCACCAAGAAAAAATTCCATTGCTGGCAGTGTGGTAATCGCAGCAAGCTTCTCGGTCCTAGTTGAGATATGCAGGATAGCAGCGGCAGTATTCAGTTGTTGCTTTAAATGCGCGTTGGTTTGTAGGTATTGATTAAAATCACATGCTTCACCTTGTTTTTTATTAATGTACGTTATGATATGCAGGTGTGGATGAGTGTCATTTATTTTTTGTAGGTATATTTCGAGATTTATCGTGTCATTGAAAGCTTCAATTGGACTTTCACTAGACAGAATTCCATTTTCACATAATCCATCGATGATATAATTGATGACGTTGGTTTTCGCTTGACAAAAAATAATATAAATAGGCTGTAATTGATGGGTCTGTAGTGTCCTGCTTAAGTACTCAGGTCGAACGATATCGACAAGGTGTCCAAAATCCCCCAGACCATCGCTGAAAACATTATTAATGAAAATGAGATGACGCATTTTCATTAAAACTCATCAAAGCGATCAATCGCTTCTTTTACTGATTGCACTGGCAAAATACGCATGCCAGCAATCTCTTTTTTGGGCGCATTTGCTTGCGGCACAATGGCTGTTTTAAAGCCGTGTTTCGCGGCTTCTTTTAAACGTTCTTGACCGCTTGCGACGGGCCTAATTTCACCTGCAAGACCAAGTTCGCCAAATATGAGTAAATCACGCGGCAATGGACGATTTTTAAGACTCGATAAAATGGCAAAAATAATCGGTAAATCAGCGCCGGTTTCCATAATTTGCAAACCACCAACCACGTTTAAAAAGACATCCATGCTATGGGTTGAAATACCACTGTGGCGATTTAGAATGGCGAGTAACATGGAGAGACGCTGGCTTTCAAGACCGACGGATAAGCGCCTTGGATTGCCAATGTGACTTTGATCCACTAGTGCTTGTACTTCAACCAAAAGCGGCCGCGAGCCTTCTTTGGTTGCGGTGATAATGCTGCCAGCAATCGGTGTGGTGCCACCTGAGAGGAAGATAGCGGAAGGATGACTGACTTCACGCAGTCCCTTTTCTGTCATGGCAAAAAGCCCTAATTCATTCACCGCTCCAAAACGATTTTTCACCGCACGAATGATGCGGTAACGATTATCTTGCTCACCCTCGAAATAAAGGACGGTATCCACCATGTGCTCAAGCACACGCGGGCCTGCTAAATGTCCTTCTTTCGTGACATGACCAATTAAAAAAAGCGCGGTGCCAGTTTGTTTTGCATAATTGACGAGTTGCATGGCACTTTCTCTTACTTGCCCAACCGAGCCTGGCGCGGAGGATAAGAGGGATGAATACATGGTTTGGATGGAGTCAATCACTAAGATCCGTGGTTTTTCTTGCTGTGCTTTAGCGATGATAGTATCGACGTGCGTGTCGGCAAGTAACCATAAATGCTTTTCGGGTAAACTAAGTCGTCTTGCGCGAAGCGTTATTTGTTGCAACGATTCTTCACCAGTGACGTATAAAACTTTTAATTTTTCACTTAAGTGCGCGACGGTTTGTAACAAAATAGTGGATTTGCCAATACCCGGATCACCGCCAATTAAAATGGCCGAACCCATGATAATACCGCCACCCAAAACACGGTCTAATTCTTGTAGACCAGAAGAGAGACGGATGTCATCGTTGAGCGTTACCTCTTCCATGCGTGTCAGGACACTTTCAGTGCCGGCATAACCCTGATAGCGTGACGTGGTGGCTTCGCTTTTTTCTTCTATAATGCTATTCCATGCATTGCAACCACTGCATTGGCCAGTCCATTTCGGGTAAAGTGTGCCGCAATGTTGACAGCAAAAGTTGAGTTTTGGTTTAGCCATGGTGTCTCCTTACTGGCGTGTGGTTGAAGATCTGCATCTTGCTTAAAACCATCGTTGCGAGGAGTCAGTTTCACCGCCTCACAACGACGATTGTTAAGTATAAAAGGGCTCTGTACACGACAAAATTTAAAATTGCCCGTTCATGCTTCGAGACGGCGCAAAAAGCGCGCCTCCTCAGCACGAACGGGTTCTAAATGTGCTCATTAACTGGCCGTTCGCACTCAGAGGCGCGCTTTTTGCGCCGTCTCGAAGGGTGAATGGCTAGTATGTATTTTTTGTCATGTACAGAGATAAAAGGGGTGCGTTTCACATACCTCTTTCATTGCCGTTTAGCTAACAACCTTCCATGAACCATCCGGTTGACGGCAAGCGGTACCGTACATTTGCTGTTGCTTACCAGCGATGTCCGCCGTTGTGCGGTATTCGCGGCAGTATTTATTGCCTCGATGGGTCACATTTTTGACTGGCACGACGCGGTAATTGGCACCGGTATTAGGATTACTCCAATAGGCAGGTTGCCCAACCGCATTGCTTTCTAAGGCATGTTGCATGCGGATTCTATCGTTGTCATCCATGTCTTTACCAATGGAACTACCAATGAGTGCACCAGCGACCGTGCCTGCAGCGATGGCCATCACTTTGCCGCTGCCGCCGCCAACGGTGCTACCAATTAAGCCACCAGCAAGACCGCCGGTGAGAAAGCCTGCATCTTGCTTGCTCATGTTAGCGCATCCTGCGAGGTTGATTCCAAAAAATAAGACGAGAATAGCTGTAAAATAACGCTTCATGGGATAAACTCCTCATAGTAATGGGTGATTCTGTTGAATCGCCGCCTATTTTATACTGCTAAGTTCATTATTGAAACAGTTTCTTTAAAAGGCGAAACATGACATTTCGACCACCTTACCCAAATAGTCAGTATCAGGAATACGAATTAACCGCTGATAAGAAGCGCATGGATTTGGATTATTTATACAATCTACTCTGTGTTCCCTCGCGATATTCGACGGGTTTGCCGCCAGAACGCTTTTCGCCCGTCATTGAGAATTCCTTATGTTTTGGTGTTTTTTACCAAGGTAAGCAAATGGGTTTTGCGCGGGTGATTACTGATCAGTCGGAGTTTGCCTCACTTTGGGATGTATTTATCGATGAACCGCATCGCGGTAAGGGAATTGGACAGGCACTGCTGCAATATCTTTTTGCACACCCGCAATTGCGCGGTACTTTCCGTTGGTTCTTGATGACTGAAGATGCACACGGCTTGTATCAGAAGTTTAACTTCAAGACTGAAGTCTACAATCCTTACATTATGATGAAGGTGAATGTGGGATTGTAATTCATCCTCCAATCTTCAATTCTTCCCAATACTGCTCTAGCAACGTCAGCGTATCTTCACTCACGTCTGTTTGAAATTGACCGCGGCGCATGACTTCTTTGGAAGGGTAGATGGTGGGATTATGGCGAATTGATTCAGGTAATAATTGACGTCCTGCTGCATTGGTAATGGAATTATCTAATAATAGAGCGGTTTCTTTCGCGATATCAGGCCGCAGCATGAAATTAATAAATTGATAGGCTTCCTCTTTGTGTTGCGCGTTTTTGGGTATGGAAAAATTATCCACCCATATGACAAAACCATCTTCAGGAAAAACGAAATCGATGCTGGCATTTTCACGTGCCGCTTTAAAGGTATCACCATTCCAAGCCATGCCAAGCGTTGCATCGTCATCAATGATGTCAGAAATAATTGTTTCTGATGAGAAGACTTTGACATTCGGCATGAGTGTTTTTAGTTTGAGGAATGCAGCCTTGATATGCGCAGGATTTTGGTCATTCGCAGAATAGTGAAGTGCTAGCAACGCCATGGAAAAAACTTCTCTGATATCATCAAGCAGCATGAGTTGATTGTGATAGCGTTGGTCCCAAAGATCAGACCACTTTTTAATTTTTGCTGCATCATGATATTGACGATTGACAAAAATACCAGTAATTCCCCAGACAAAGGGGATGCTGACGTTTAACGTGGGATCGTAAGCTGGTGTTAAAAAAGCAGCATCAAGATTTTTTACATTCGGTAATTTACTTTTATCAAGGGTTGCTAACATGCCTTGCCGTTGCATGCGGTCAACAAAATAACTGGAAGGCATGACGATATCGTAACCTGCGCTTTGAGAAGCGCGCAGTTTGGTAAACATAATCTCATTATTAGAGTAGGTCGAGAAATTGACTTTGATGCCGGTTTCTTTTTCAAATTGTTGCACAAGGCTAGTTGGTACATCATTGGCCCATGCGTAAACATTGACTATTTTTTCTTGCGCGATTGCATTAAGCGGCATAAGCAACAGAAGAAGATACTTAAGAAGCCTCATGCTTTTTTCCTCTGCATGAATTGTGACAACATAATCAAGAGTAACGTGACACTAAATAAAACTGCGCACAAGGCGTTTATCTCTGGTTTGATGCCTGATCTTACGAGTGAATAAACACGTAACGGTAGAATTTGGAATTCAGGGCCGCTGACAAAATAACTGATAATGACATCATCCAGGGAGAGCGTGAAACTCAAGAGCCAGCCAGCAGCGAGCGCCGGTTTAAGCAGTGGCAGCACAATGCGCGCGAAAATTTCTCTATCGGTCGCACCTAAATCTTTCGCGGCTTCAAATATGTTTTTATCAAAAGTGACAAGATGGCTGTAAGTGGTAATGACCACGAATGGAATACAAAAACTGATATGCGCGAGCAAAAGCGAGAAGAACCCGAGCGGTAAGCGGATTAACGTGAATAAGGTCAATAGCGAAACGGCCGTCACAATTTCAGGCGAGAGAATCAAAATAAACACGAGTGCATTTAGAAAATTTCTGCCGAAAAAACGATAGCGATAAAGCGTGACCGCAGCAAGCATGCCAATGCAAGTGGCAATGGTTGCGGCGGTAACACCAAGGTAAAGCGAATGCCAAGCTGCTAGCCATAAATCATAATCATTAAATAACTCAACATACCATTGCCACGTAAAACCATGCCAAACCAGTGAATATTGTGACTGATTAAAAGAATAAACGATGAGTGTTATTATAGGAATGTAGAAAAATAAATAAATCAGTGCGAGATAAGAGATAGAAGGCAGTTTTTTGATAATCATAAAATGCCTCCTTTATCGCGTCCACCGCGTCCTGCCCAAAGATAAACAAAAATAAGCGTGGCAAGCACTAATGTCAGTACGATGCTCACTGCTGATCCCAGCGGCCA
>MGYG01000096.1 GCA_001801635.1 Gammaproteobacteria bacterium RIFCSPHIGHO2_12_FULL_43_28 | reverse complement strand
AGTTTTTGATCCGATCTGACGCGTTGGAAATCAACGTGCAAAATGCGTGCTTTGTAGGGATGACGTTGTACGTCTTTCAAAATCACCATTTCTGAGTTTGAACCCGTTTTGAGTGTCAAAATGTGTGAATAGAATGCCTCTTGTTCAAGTGATTTTGCGATTTTTTTATGTTCGAAGGTAATGGAAGTAGCAGGCTGGCCAGCACCATAAATAATGCCTGGAACTTTGTCGTCACGACGGAGGCGGCGGCTCGCACCTTTGCCAATATCGCTACGGACAGTAGCTTCGATTTCGAATTGAACGGTTGATGCCATTGTTTTAGCTCCAAAAAGTAAATTAAAACCTCACCCGCGACCAGGCGAGGGGATCGCTTATTGTACACATAATTAAGTGAGATGGAAGGGGGCTAAGGTTTGTTTAAGCTTAATTTGTTAGCAAGCGTAGGTTGGGCTGAGCATATAGCGAAGCCCAACGGCGAAACCAAACAGCAAGCGTAGCCCAACCTACACGGTCTCTTGGCAGGTGGTAGGCTTGACTTTAAGGTATTAATAGGTAATACTTAGTAATAACAGATATTACTTGGAGGCTATATGCCAACCGGTCGTCCGATACCAAAGGTCGTGAAGCTTGACTCAGACATTCGAGACCGCTTAGAGCGGCTAGGTGAAGTTAAGCATCGTTCGCCTCATTGGTTAATGAAAGAGGCTATTACTCGTTATCTCGAACAAGAGGAATATAACGAAGCATTAAACCGTGAGACTCTCGCTCGTTGGCAAGAAGCCGAGCAAGGGAAAGTGGTTAGTCATCAAGCTATCAGCAAGTGGCTTGATACGTGGGGAATGGACGAGGAGAGCGATAGACCACCATGCGGGAAATAGTCTGGTTAGATAGCGCCGTGAATGATGTCGTAAGGCTGAGAGAATTTATAGCTAAAGAAAATCTTAGCGCCGCCAAGAAAGCGGCTGAGGCCATTAAAGACGCTGCACAGCGATTAATCGAAGCACCATCAATGGGGAAGCCAGTTAAGGATTTGCCACCATTTCGAGACTTGCTAACTCGCTTTGGTGCTGGCGGGTACGTGTTACGTTATCGTGTTCATGCAGAAACGATTTATATTGTTCATATTCGTCATTACAGAGAAGCGGATTTTAAATTGTAATATTAAACTTGTTTAACGAGTAGGTTGGGCTGAGCATAGCGAAGCCCAACGGCGCAGCCCAACATTCTGCTATAGCGTTGACCGCAATACTTTCTAATCTAAAAACATACGGCTTAATGAGCCTGCACCGCTGATGCGCCGGATCGCTTCGGCGATGGTGTAGCTTAAGCTTAGGCTTCTGATGCGAGAGCAGTTTTTAGCTTCATCGGTCAATGGAATGGTGTCGGAGACGACAATTTCATCCAGCAGGGAATTGTTTATGTTCTGAATAGCTTCGCCGGATAAAACGGGGTGGGTGATGTAAGCCGCTACTTTGGAAGCGCCGTTATTTTTTAATGCTTCAACCGCACGGCAGAGGGTGTTTGCGGTATCAACAATATCATCGACGATGATGCAATCTCTGTCTTTGACATCACCAATGATATGCATGACTTGGGCTTCGTTTTGACGTGGACGTCTTTTGTCGATGATAGCAAGGTCTGAACCGTTGATGTGTTTTGAGATGGCGCGTGCTCTTACCACACCGCCCACATCGGGGGAGACGATCATAATGTTTTTGTAGCCGCGTCCTTTGATATCTTCCAGCATAATTGGCGTGCTGTAGAGGTTATCAACCGGCATGTAAAAGAAACCTTGAATTTGATCTGCGTGGAGATCGACTGTGACAAGACGGCTGATGCCAACGGCCGCCAAGGTATCAGCAACGACTTTTGCTGTGATAGGGACGCGTGCTGAGCGAACGCGGCGATCTTGTCGTGCATAGCCAAAGTAAGGTGCAACCGCCGTGATTTTGGCAGCGGAAGCACGGCGTAGTGCATCCGAGAGTAAAAGTAATTCCATCAGGTTGTCATTGGAGGGTGCGCAAGTGGATTGAAGAATGAACACATCGCGACCGCGAACATTTTCTTCGATTTCAACCATGGTTTCGCCGTCACTAAAACAGCCAACGGTTGCTTTGCCAATCGGAAGATTTAAGTGTTCTGCTACTCGTTGAGTGAGATCTTTACTCGCGTTACCACAAAATAGCATTATTTCTTGCACGGTTTATCACCCTTTGGCATAGGTCTATGCGTTGAAAACGATAATGATAACTGATTATTTGGCTGGGGTGCTAGGATTCGAACCTAGGAATGTCGAGATCAAAACCCGATGCCTTACCACTTGGCTACACCCCAATTATGTTTCTTGGAAGAGCGCTATTTTGCTGAGAGTGAGCGTATGTGTCAATGGTAAGTGTGGATTATTTTATGTTTTTCAGCGCGAGCTCCCGAGGTCCCATTGATGGATGACGATTGTAGTATTCAATCCTTTGGTGATAACTGTCAGGCGAGCAGGCAATTCCACTTGACCAACGCGCAGGTAATTTGCGAATTCAACCTTGAACCCTTGTTGCTTTAATGAACTGATGCGGTGAAAAGCATCCAGCTCTGCACGCTCTGGGATGCCTGGAACCGGTAATCCACGAATCCAGTAACGTAAATACGAAACCGGCAAGTGGTATCCCCATTGCTTTAAGAGTAATTCTTCTGGATTCCTGGCACTAAATCGTTTACCGTCTGCCTGCTCGAGCGTCACACTGCCGGGATGACCGGAGAGTTTTAATCCGCCTGCGCCAAGCGGCCCCAACAAGCGGATCGTATACTGTCCTTGGTTCTCCGCCCAGTTAAGCGTAGCGCTGCCTGAATCTTGCTGTGTGCGAACGGCGATTTTGCCGGTCAATTGCCAGCTCTCGATGCGGTTTAAGCGTTTCGCACGATCACTCCACGTTTGCGTAAGCGGTGGCGCTGATGGTGGAGACACTGTCGTACACGCATTAGTGAAAATGGCCAAGAGAAAGCAGACGAGGACGTTCCGGATGAAGGTCGGCACTGAGATATCCTTTGTTTTTTGTCCGTGAATAAGAATAAAATAAGCTCAAAACTACCACTTGGCAACCTGAATTCATGTCAATTTTTGTTATCGGAATCAATCACAAGACAGCACCCATTGCTTTGCGTGAACAAATTTACTTCAGCAAAGATGTGCTGCCTCTCTATTTGCAAGACCTTCTCAGTCATGGTCATGCGGAAGAAGCGGTGTTGTTATCGACTTGCAATCGCTCTGAATTGTACTGTGAAACGAATAATATTGCTGCCGTGTGTGATTGGTTTTGCGCGCAAACAACTATCGCGCGCGAGTTGCTTCAACCTATCATGTATGTTTATGAAGAGATTGACGCTATCTCGCATATGATGCTGGTCGCGTGTGGACTCGACTCCATGATTTTGGGCGAACCGCAAATTTTGGGTCAAATGAAAGAAGCCTTTTCTGAGAGTTGTGCTGCTTCCTCCGTTGGGCCTTTGTTTCAGCGCCTGTTTCAACAAATTTTTACGTTAGCAAAAGAAATTCGCACAACAACGGCGATTGGTGCTTGCCCTGTTTCCGTGGCATCCGCTGCCGTGCATTTTATTATGCGTGAGCCTCATGTATCGCGACAATCCAACGTGGTGGTGATTGGTGCTAGCGATACCACCGCCTTATTAATGCGTTATCTTAGTAGTTACATTGATACACCGATTACGATTGTGAATCGTCATATTGAAAACGCAAAACCATTGGCAGAAGCGTTTGGTGGTCATGCTGCCGATTTGCATGCACTGCCTCAATTATTGCTGACAGCGGATATTGTTTTTTCAGCAACCGGTAGTCCTACCCCAATATTAACTAAAAATATGGTGGCAGAAGCCATTTCGCAGCGTTTAAGTAAGCCACTTAAATTAATAGATGTTGCTGTGCCGCGTGATATGGAGCCCGCCATTGCGGAACTTTCGCGTGTCAATTTGTACTGTATTGATGATTTGAAAACGATTATTGAACAAAATCGTCAAGGCCGTGAACATGCGGCAGAAAAAGCGCGTGACCTTATTCGAAAGCGCAGTGTCGAATTCGTTAATGAATCAAACGCATTAGATAAAGTGACTTACACAATTCGTGCTTATCGCGGTCAGATTGAAGAAATTTGTCAGTCTGAATTGAATAAAGCAAAGCGCCAATTAAAATCAGGCGTCGATCCTGATGAAGTATTAGATGCCTTCGCGCATGCGTTTACAAAAAAATTACTGCACACACCGAGCGTTCAGCTGCGACAAGCGGGTGTTGAGGGACGTTTTGAATTATTACGATTTGCTAAACAATTATTTGCTATTCCAGACCCTGAAATCGAGCGCGTATGAAACCATCTATCCGTAAAAAATTACAGCACCTCACTGATCGTTACAACGAATTGAAAACACAATTGTCTGATCCCGCAGTGACAGATGATTTGGATCGCTACAAAGCACTATCAAAAGAATACTCACAACATGAACCGTTTGTAGCGTCGTATCAACAATATCAATCCTACGAAGCCCAGTTGGATGAAGCGAAGGCGCTGTTGGATGAAGGCGATCATGAAATGCAGCAGCTTGCCAAAGACGAAATTAAACGCATTGAGGCGCAGCTTGAAGCGATGTCAAATGAGTTATTAGTTTCACTGTTGCCGAAAGATCCGCATGATGAAAATAATATCTTTCTTGAAATCCGTGCAGGCACAGGTGGTGATGAGGCAGCGATTTTTGCGGGTGATTTGTGTCGTATGTATATGCGTTATGCGGAAGCAAAACATTTTAAAATTGAAATCATGAGTGAAAGTACGAGTGAGCAAGGCGGTTATAAAGAAGTGATCATGCGCATCATTGGTCATGGCGCTTATTCACTTTTTAAATTTGAATCGGGCGTGCATCGTGTGCAGCGTGTGCCTGCAACAGAAGCACAAGGACGTATTCATACTTCTACTTGCACAGTCGCCGTGTTGCCAGAGTTAGAAGAAGTCGGCGCAATTGATATTAATCCAACTGAATTACGGATTGATACATTTCGTGCTTCTGGTGCGGGCGGTCAACACGTGCAAAAAACAGATTCAGCCATTCGTATTACGCATCTTCCCTCAGGGCTTGTGGTTGAATGTCAGGATGAGCGGTCACAGCACAAAAACCGTGCTCGCGCCATGTCGTTACTCAAAGCAAAGTTGCTCGCAAGTGAACGTGATAAACAACAAAAGCAACAAGCGGAAGCGCGCCGCCAATTGGTGGGCAGCGGCGATCGCTCTGAACGAATTCGTACGTATAATTTCCCGCAAGGCCGCTTAACGGACCATCGGATTAATCTGACACTCTATCAATTGCCACAAATCATGGAAGGCGATTTAACGCCGGTGATTGAAGCATTGAGTCACGAATACAATGCAGATTTAATCGCCTCGTTGGGAGATTAAAACCGATCCGCGCAATCGGGCGGATTTTCATAGCGAAAGTACGTGCCTGTATTCCCAGGATTGCGAGTGCCGCGCAAGTTTGGGAATTGCAATACATTCTCTTGTCCGTCCATGTAATCAGGCAACATGCCAAAACAACGTGACCAATACAGGAAGCCGCTATTGACGGCGCCCGGTTTTTCATTCGCCGCAATACTGGGATCGAGGTTAACCACGTGAATCTCAAGATACGTGGTTTTGCCGCAGGTAAAGGTGGCCTTCATTTTGCCGGCGGGGCAGCCATCGCCAGACGTGACGAGGTTACTGACCGTATTGCCTGGGTGTTCAATAAAAAATGAACCCCATTTGCCGCCATACCAAACACTTTGATCAAGACCAAATTCAACGGTACAAAGTGCAGCACTTGCCGTACTTGCCCATAAAAAACATAAACTGCCGAAAAGGGTTGTCCATGATTGTTTTTTCATATGATTCTGCTTTTTTGTTAACTTTTTGATAGAATACGCTTCCTTTTGCTGCTTAAAGATAGAAGTAAGTGGGATGCGTGTCAACTACTAGAAGGTTCCGCGTGAACTGCTACATTAACACCAGATGCATCTAATGGGATGAAACACGCTTGCGCTGAAACGCGGGCGATACGGTACGGCGATTTTAAATTTGGCGACGATTTCATGCACGCCTTTAACCGAGCTTGTCAGGCACACCGCTTTTTGTGCTTCAATGGGGGAGCGTAATACGCCAGATAAGAAGACGATATTGCGAGTTATCACCACTTTTATCTTGCACCGGTCTTTTTCGCAAAGATCATAGCGAATATATTTGCCCAGAATTTTCCCGATCAGAATGCTGCTGGATGCGGGTGCTTTGCCATATTCCAGGGTTAATTGTGATGTGTCGACATCGTTTACACCCGCGGTACTTGCGGCAATTTGCACTAATTTACTTGCGTTTTCATTGGTGTAAGCGACACCACGTAAGTGGACAATGCGCTTATTGGTAGTGACTTCAATCGTCAACGATCCTACCTGATAATCACGTGCAATTTGTCCGATGACATTGAAGTTGATTTCGTGATCCATCGGGACGGCAAATAAGGGTTGTATGGAAAGCGCTGTTAAAAGCAGAACGAAGAGATAAAACAATTTGAAAGAGGGCATGCCGACCTTCCTCTGAGAAACGGTCTGTTCATTATATACCGATTAGACTGCAAAACGCGAAGCTGCCTTTTTAAGCAAAAGATAGACTTCGTGGGCAGCATAAAAGGCTTAACCCATTGGGAGAGTGTTTATGGAACTGTGTCATGCCAGCGTGCTTTTAGCTGGCATCCAGGCTTTTCAGGTTCATTCTGGGTGCCAGCTAAAAGCACGCTGGCATGACACAGTTTGATGAATGTTCTCCCCATTTGATCTGAAACGAGTCATTGATGCAAAACTAAAGCATATTTTTAATATATTTTACTCTGTACGTGACAAAATTTAAAATTGCCCGTTCATGCTTCGAGACGGCGCAAAAAGCGCGCTCGTGCATCCTGAGCTTGTCGAAGGACTCAGCACGAACGGGTTCTAGATATGCTCATTAACTAACCGTTCGCACTCAGAGGCGCGTTTTTTGCGCCGTCTCGAAGGGTGAATGACTAGTATGTATTTTTTGTCTTGTACAGAGTATATTTTAGCCGGTTACCTGGATTATGAGTCAACGAATCAGGGCTTCGGTTACCTGCATTATGAGTCAACGAGTGATGAATCTGATGACGATTGAAGCGTTGTTACACTATGCTGCTAATGCGCTAATGGCGGTGACTGATGAGCCATCGCTTGATGCAGCTATTTTGCTTGCCAAGGTGCTTCACAAACCGCGCAGTTATTTGCATGCCTGGCCTGAAAAAGCGGTGGCGACGGAAGAAGTAGATCGCTTCATGCGTTTGCTTGCCAATCGTGCAGCAGGTGAGCCGCTTGCCTATATCCTCGGAAAAAAATCATTTTGGTCCGTTGATCTTTTGGTTAACAGCGATACCTTGATCCCGCGTCCTGAAACAGAATTATTGGTTGAAACGGTGCTTAAGCGCCTTGGTCATCTTAAGACGATATCACTTGCTGATCTGGGGACGGGCAGTGGTGCGATTGCACTTTCGCTTGCGAGAGAGCGTCCCCTCTGGAAGATCCACGCGGTTGATCTCAGTGAAAAAGCGCTGTTAATAGCAGAAAAAAATCGCGCACGATTAGCACTCGACAGGGTTACTTTTCATAAAGGAAGCTGGTGCCACGCATTAGGGGATAATTTGTTTCATGTGATTGTCAGTAATCCGCCTTATATCGCTGAAGGTGAGTGGCCGCTTTATGCAGAGGGTTTGGCCTTTGAGCCAAAGGCGGCACTGGTATCTGGCGCTGATGGGTTAACGGCAATTCGTGAGATCATTCAAACTGCTTACACTAAGCTGCATCGCGGCGGGTATCTTTTTCTGGAGCATGGTTATCAACAAGGCGAGGCGGTGCGTGATCTTTTCGCCAAAACAGGGACTTATCAAGGGGTGATAACGCTCCGTGATCTTTCGGGGCATGAACGTGTGACTTTCGCACAGCTCGTGTGAGATTAGGCGTACATTGGATGTGGTAAAAGTGCTTGCTTCACGTATCTCTCTAAAAAATTGTTGTTTTTTAATGCAAATTTAATTGCCGAGCGAGGTGCTTTTTTGGTATAGGTGTCAAACTTGGACTATAATTTATCTCAGGGTAGGAGAACAGTCATGGCAGCTAAAGAAAAAGAGATTCTTGAGCCGAGCTTAGAGGTCTTGGGTATTCACCCTTATAAACTAAAAAAGGCCGAAGAGTATATGAGCGCTAAAATGCTCGAGCATTTTAAAGCGATTTTAATGGCGTTAAGGCAGCGTTTGCTCGAAGGCGGCGATAAAATTGTGACGCATATGAAAGAAGAAGCAATTAATTATCCCGATCCAAATGATCGCGCAAGCCAGGAAGAAGATTTTCGTTTGGAATTGCGTACACGTGACCGCGAGCGAAAACTCTTAAAGAAAATTGAAGAATCCTTAGAATTAGTCCGCGAAAAAGACTATGGCTATTGCGAAGTTTGCGGTATTGAAATTGGCTTGCGCCGACTTGAAGCGAGACCCACCGCGACCTTATGCATCGATTGCAAAACGCTCGATGAAATTAAGGAAAAGCAATTAAAGCAGGAAGAAGAGTATTAATCGATCGGAAGTGGCATTGATAGCTCAGCTTCGTAGGGTGGATTGCATTGCCTCCCCGCGTGAGTGCGAGTAATGACTAGCTGTTTTCATTCAAAATGATTACTATTCAGTTATGATGTAAGGGAATGTTTGGAATGAATTGAGAAAGGGTATCTCATGCCGCCTCCGCCGCCATCGGGATCACAATCAGATAATTCCTCAGCGATATTGTGGACTGTTGCTGCTGTCTTTGCGACCGTTGGCGCTGTCTGGTTTTTCTTTAAAAACTATATTGTGATCGCTTTTCTTAGCGTGAAACTGATTGAAGCAAAGCTCTTAAGCGTATTCAACGAGCCCTATTTTACAAACTTGCAAGCAGTTATTCATGCCGCGATTGCGAGTCCCGCGAAGGTCGATATTAATTTGCTAACAGCCATTGGTTCAGGCGTTGGTAATTGGCTGCGTATTCCCTTCGTGATTTTATTGTTAGCGCTCGCCTTTCTGGTTTATGTCAACAACACCACCCGCGTTTTTAAACGAATTTATTCAACGAAAGCATTGGCAAAATTGGAATGTGATAGTTGGCCGCAGATCGCACCGGTGGTTGATCTTGATTTAATTGATGTCGATATTGATAAAGGCCCCTGGGCAATGGCGCTTTCGCCCGTTCGTTTTTGCAAAAAATATAAATTGCTCGAGGAAGTACGTCCCGAACGACATGAAGGAATGACGCGACGTGATTGGGATCGTATTGAGGTTGTCTTAAAGCGAGGAGAGGCAAATAAACTATTTGCCATGCAGTTAGGTCCGGTGTGGCAGGGTGTTAATCGCCTTCCACCGCATATAAGGGCGCTGTTTGCCGCGTTTGCTGCACGTTTTAATGCAGACGGGAAGGCAGCATCGGCGCTGCTTTTTCAGTTAAATGCAAGCTCAAGAGGTAAACTTGATTTTTCAGGCGTCGATGACTTACTGAAAAAATATAAAGATTCTCCCAGGGTGAAACAAATCACAGAATCGCATGCTTATGTGACAACCGTCATGGCTTCCATGCTGGAAGGGGCGCGTGAAGATGGTGTGCAAGCCTCAGCTGATTTTTTATGGTTAAAACCGCTCGATAGACGGCTTTGGTACACGTTGAACGTCGTTGGTCGACAAACCCCTTTTGCTGAAGTAGCCGGTATATTTGCGCATTGGGTAGCCGAAAAGGAAGCGGGACAAAAATTAATGACGCCAATGATAACTGAAGCAACGAATGCATTGGATTTAGCGTTGAAGGAAGTGATTTATCGACCCGATGAGGATTGATCGGCTATTCCCGCAGAAGGGCGCGGGAAGGCTTTTTTTATTTATATGACCCCATCGCGTAAGGTTAGCGGGAACCGCTGAGGATTGCTAAACCGATGAAAATACGTGGCTTAGAAGAACAACACGAACTTCAACCGTCGCTTCTGTTGCGCGATACGCGCACGCTTGGGATGAAGATTGTTGATTTTTTCAAGGATCCCGTTAATAGCGCTATTTTAATGTTTGCCTTTGCGCTGTCTGCTTTCTTTGTATCGCCACTTACTGACTTAATTACCCTCATTGGCCTCCTGACTTTCCTTTATGCCTACACAAGACGCGGTACCTTGCCTTTTCGTATGCCACAGCGCTCAAAAGCATATGATTATAACGATCCATTGCCCGGCAGTAATAAACCGCGAAAAGCGCGTGGAATCAGCTTTTTCGGTAACCGCAAGCTGAATAATGACGAGCTTTGGTTTAATAACGATGACATGCGTACACACGTGTTGATCTTCGGTTCAACCGGTAGCGGTAAAACAGAAGCGCTTGTTTCCTTATCGTTTAATGCCTTGGTGCAAGGGAGCGGTTTTCTCTACGTTGATGGTAAAGGTGATAATTCGCTTTTTGCGAAAGTGTTTTCGCTTTGTCGCAGTATGGGACGCGAAGATGATTTGTTGTTAATTAATTTTATGACGGGTGCGCGAGACGTTGTTGGTGCGCAGGAAAAACGTTTATCAAATACCATGAATCCATTTTGCAATGGTTCATCGAGTATGTTATCGCAATTGGTCGTGAGTTTGATGGATTCGGGCGCGCAAAGTGCTGATAGCGATATGTGGAAAGGTCGTGCGATTGTATTTGTGGAAGCACTGATGAAAGTGCTCGTTTTTATGCGTGACCAAGGCAAAATTTTATTGGATGCAAATACCATTCGTAATTATTTTGAATTGCCGCGACTTGAAGCCATTGCGATGGATAGAATGTTTCCTCGCGATAATCAAGAACCAGTGAGCCTTGCAGAGGCGCCTGATGTGATTCTTGAACCAATCATTAACTATCTCGGTAACTTGCCAGGCTACGATCGTTCCAAAAAAGGTAAACAAACATCAACCGTACTCGAGCAGCATGGGTTTATTACGATGCAGTTGACCCGTGTGTTTGGTTCGCTTGCTGATACTTACGGTCATATTATTCGTACGAATCTTGCGGAAGTGGATTTAAAAGATGTTGTCTTGAATCGCCGTATTTTAGTGGTCTTACTGCCAGCACTTGAAAAATCACCAGATGAATTAGCGAATTTGGGTAAAGTGATTATTGCATCCCTTAAAGCCATGATGGCAGCGGGTCTTGGCGAATCGGTTGAAGGTACTTATCGGGAAGTCATTGAGCGCAAGCCTACCAACGCTCCAACGCCTTACATGTGTATTCTGGATGAATACGGTTATTATGCGGTAAAAGGTTTCGCTGTCGTGCCAGCGCAAGCGCGTTCATTAGGATTCTCCGTTATTTTTGCCGGACAAGATTTACCAGCGTTCCAAAAAGCTTCTAAAGAAGAAGCAGCCTCTATCGGTGCAAATACCAATATCAAAATTTGTATGAAGCTTGAAGATCCGATGGAAACCTGGGAGTTTTTCCAAAAAACAGCGGGTGAATCGTACGTCACTAAAGTCGATTCTTTCC
>MGYG01000095.1 GCA_001801635.1 Gammaproteobacteria bacterium RIFCSPHIGHO2_12_FULL_43_28 | reverse complement strand
AATTTTCGGATTGTCATGCCAGCCGCACGCTTTTTGTGCGAGGTGGCATCCAGAAAATGTTCAAAAATATGAGAGATAAACTTGGCTGGCATGAGAGTTTTTTTAGAAAAACCTGGATGCCAGCTGAAAGCACGCTGGCATGACAGAGATGCTGAAAGCACGCTGGCATGACAAGTGGGCTTACGCAGGAAGCTTCACACCAATTTCATGCGGAATGCCATCTTTCTCATTCGCCACAAACATGATGCCTTGCCAGTCAATCAACGCGGGTTGATTTTTTGTTTCATCCAGGACAAGGTCAACAATACCAGCGACGGTTGTTTTATCGGTATTACTGCTATCTTCTAAAACATCATACGTTTCTAAATAAAGACGATTTGTTTGCCAACCAAGCTTGACTGGTTCATCAATGATTTCAATGGGAACGCCACGCGTAATGGTTGGGTAAAATTCCTCGATATCGGCTTCATACATACGAATACAACCGAAACTTGCGCGTCGACCAACACTTTCCGGGAAAATCGTACTGTGGATGAGATACGTTGGAATACTCATGTAAATTGCATACGTTCCAAGCGGGTTATCAGGCCCTGGCGGCATGATTTTTGGTAAATTAACACCTTGTTCTCGATTAAAATCAATGATGTCTTGCGGTGGATACCAGTAAGGGTTCGTCGCTTTTCTGGTGACAACCGCTTTTTGCATGGGAATATTTTTTCCAACTTTGCCAATACCAATGGGATAAGTCAGCACTTCATTACTTCCTTTCGGGAAATAATACATACGCATTTCTGGTAAATTAACGACGATACCGGCCCGTGTATGATTAGGTAAAAGATGCCTGGTCGGAATTTGTAAGGTGGTTTCAGACTTAAAAAGATTGGATGGGTGATATTGCGGATTAGCTTTTTGAATCGCGTTAAAACCAATATCGTATCGATAAGCAATCTTCGAAATATTGTCGCGTGTTGTCGCTGACTCGTATTGAATGTCCCCGATGATATCGTTATTTGCAGGCGGTAAATGATAAGTTGCCGCAAAAGTCTGTGTTGATCCTAGCAAAAGAAAAAGTGAAGCGAGCTTCCCCAATTTTTTCATCGTCTTTCCTTACTTAATTTTATATGCCGGGCATATTGCCCGGCTTTTAGTTTTAGCTTACTAAAAAGGGTGAATGGTTTAACCAATAACGATCAGGATAATAAGCCACAATCATGGTTTTGTCTTTAATCGTATTAATAATTGGTTTGATCAAATCAGTGCTGACAGCAGGACAACCCCAGCTTCGCCCAATGTAGCCGTTTTTCTTAATATTAGCAGTATTTACATACCATGCACCATGAATCACCACATTGCGTCGAAAAGCATTGTCATTCACGCCGCGTTCTAATCCTTTTAAACGAATGGCGAGTCCTTTGCCGCCAATATAAGGGCTGTCATCGGTGACGAAAACACCAATGCTGGATTTTAAACTGCCTGGGCTATTTGAAAAGGAGGTTGCATTCACAGCGCCGCTGTTTTTGCCATGCGAAACGTACGTATTGAATAATGCCTTGCCATTTCGCAGATCAAAAACCCATAAACGTTTTTCAGTGGATGGTCTTGAATAATCGATGACGGTAAGTAGGGGTTTTGCAACAAGGCCTTTCTTTTGTGCATTGGCGTACGCGAGAAGGCTTAAGTGCAGTACTTTGGTATCAATGGCGTGATTTCTGGTCGAAATCAGTTGGGTTTCATTGCTGACCCAGCTTTTGGAAGTGCGCGGACTGGTTGCTATTGTATTCTTACTTACTGAATAAAAAGGCAAACTGAAGCCATAAATACCCAATAACAGGGTAAAAAAGAAAGTTGTTTTTAATTTCATTATGTTATCTCACTCTATATTCAAAGTTAGTCCTAAGTCATTGTTTTAAGTATCATTCCCCTTAGGCAATCCTTTGAACGATCTGTGAGGGGGAGATCTATATTTATACAATATGGACCCGTTTGTCAAATCGAATGGGCCTCTTGCCACGCATGGAAGTTCGCCCCTAAACAGGGTATAGTTTGACGGTTATTGCGTTTACTTAACTTATTGGGACGGTTAACACCATGAAGTCACAGGATAAAGTCCGTGTCGCCGTGCTTTTTGGAGGGCGGTCAGCGGAACATGAAATTTCCCTGCAATCCGCTGCCAACGTGATCCAATATCTCGATAAATCGCGTTATGAAGTGGTGCCCATTGGTATTAGTAAGCAAGGTCACTGGTTTTTAGGATATGAACTCCTCAAGCAGCATATTGATGAAAAAGAAAAATCCAAGTTATTGGCCGAAGCAAATACCTGGTTTACGCCCGAATGGATCAGTAAACCGGTCGTACAGCACCAACCGAATGAAATCATTAAACGTCATGGCGCATTATTTGATGTGGTCTTTCCTGCCGTGCATGGTAGCTTTTGTGAAGATGGCACGCTGCAAGGATTATTGGAATTAGCAAACTTACCCTACGTCGGTTGTGGTGTTTTAGCATCCTCAATCGGAATGGATAAAGATATTTCTAAACGATTGGCGAGTCTTGCTGGCGTGAATGTCGCGCCTTATGTGGCGATTAAGTTTGGTGAATGGCAACAACGCGCGAAAAATTATCTGCAACAAATCGAAGAAGAGCTTACGTATCCACTTTTTGTTAAACCCGCCAATACAGGATCAAGTATTGGGATTAGCAAAGTGAAAGCGCGTGATGGTCTGGAAGCGGCAATCACAGAAGCTTTTCGTTTTGATACCAAGATTTTAATTGAGCAGGGCATTCATGCCGCTGAAATTGAGCTTGCTGTTTTGGAATCATTAATACCCGGTAAGGAACCTATCGTGAGCATTCCTGGTGAGATACGATCACGACATGATTTTTATTCTTACGACGCTAAATATCTAGATGAGAATGGAGCAGAATTACTTATCCCCGCGCCCATCAGTGACAAAATTGCCGAGCAAGCAAAAACAATCGCGAAAAACATATTTGCCGCACTAGAGTGCGAGGGCATGGCCCGTGTTGATTTATTTCTTGATAAGACGAATGGCGAACTTTATTTTAATGAAATTAATACCATTCCTGGTTTTACCAAAATTAGTATGTATCCAAAATTGCTAGCCGCCTCTGGCATTGATTATCAAGCGCTGCTTACCCATTTAATTGAACTTGCCATGAATAAATATAAATTTAAGAGCAAAATAAAAAGAAGCTATACAGATTAAAATTATTAACACACACGCTAGCATCTCATTATGAAAAGACTACTATGCTTTTTAGTCGGTATCGCTTGCTTTCTATCTTTTGTAAAAGAAATTCCGGCGAAAGAAGCACTGACACTCACTTTACAAGATGCGATTGCGCTCGCCGTGCGTGATAATCCTAATGTACAACAAACCAAATTAAGTTATCTTTCGCAAAAATATCATTTGTATGTTGAACATTGGGAGTTTTACCCGCACTATGCTTTTCAGGCAACGGCAACGCGCGGCCAGGATGGCATTGATAAGGATGTGTTTACCGGTAGTAATAATTATACGATACAACCGGGCGCCTCGCTTGTCACACCCATCGGCACTAAAGTCGCCTTAACGTCAATGAATATCCAGGCGGGAAATTTTAAACCGGGCTTGTCATTGCAAGTGCTGCAACCATTGATGCGCGGCTTTGGCAAGGCGGTGGTGGAAGCGGCTTTAAATGATGCGAAAGATAGTGAAAAAACGTCACGCTTAAGCATTGAAGGTACGCTGCGGGGGACGGTAACCGCTGTTATTAACGCTTATCTTGATGTTGTTAATGCCGAGCGCACGGTTGTGATTGATCAGGAAGCCTTAAAGCGCGCAGAAAAATCGGTTCAACAAACAACATTGTATATTAAAGCAGGGCATTTGCCTGGAAATGAATTGATTACGGTGCGAGCAAACGTCGCCAGTGCGAAAACGCAATTAGAAAATGATAAGAATAATCTATTGCAATCACGCTATGCGTTATTAAAAGCGATAGGGGTTGATCCTGATATACCGGTTACATTTTCTGCGCTTGATGTTGCAACACTAATCAAAGCGTATTCATTGCCCCCCATACAACGCGTGAAGACACTCACATTAGAAAATGATACTCAATATCAAACAGATCAAATTCTCTTGTCAGGATCAACGTCACGTGCGCTTCTGATAGCAAAAGATAATGCGCGTTGGCGATTGGATGTGACCGCAACCGCTTCGGCGGGTAGTCGTGAAAGTAATAATACTCGTCTGCGAAATTTATTTAACAAGGATAATCAAGAAGAAAGTATCGTTGTGGCATTAGAAGTGCCGATTAACGATCAAGCGGCAAAAGCGGCCATTGTTAATGCGGAGATTGCCATTAAAAATGCAAAGATTGGATTAAAGCAAGAAAAATGGGAAAAAGAAACAAACGCGATCAATGGTTGGAATCGGGTGGTAAGCGCAAAGCGCGCTTATGCTTATGCAACTGATGCTGAGCAATTACAAGAGAAAACGTATAATGTCAGTTACAAAAAATATTTACATGGTTTAATTGACGGCTTGGAATTGCAAACCGCCCAGCTACAACTGATAGACGCGCAGCAAACCTTATTAAGTGCGAAGCTTACGTATTTAAAAGCATTGGTCGATTTGGATTTTTTGACGGGACAGACACTAAAAACATGGAACGTTGAGGTGAGGTTATAAATGAATCGTTATAGAATTGTACTCCTCATCCTGGCGATGAGTTTGTTACAAGCATGTTCACCATCGCATGAAAAAAAGAGCGAACGAACTATTCACGTCGAATCTCAAGTATTAATTGATACGTTATTTTATTCAGGAACGATACAACCCCTAGCGGCAACGATTATCTCAAGCCCGGTTGATGGTGTCATTACGGGTACTTTTTTTCAGTACGGCGATGATGTTAATGCCAATCAATTAATTTTTACTATCTCTTCCACAAAATTTTTATCAGACTACAAAGCTGCTTTGATGCAATACGTGAAAGCGAAAAGTGAATTTAATAATTCACAGTCACAATTAGCGGAAGCCGATTTTTTGCATCATAATGAATTAATTTCTGATGATGATTATAAAATGCGGCAAGCAAACTTTTATGCGAGCAGGCTCGCTTTCGTGCAAGCAAAAGATGCGCTTTCAACCTTGATGCAGCAACTGGAAATAAAAGATATTGATCTCAATAAACTTAGCATCGCTGACATTGATAAAATTACAGAAGCCATGCGTTTCAAATTTGATTCGGAACAATTACGTATTGTCACGCCAGCGCAAGGTGTTATCCTATCCGCCAGTAAAAATGAAGAAGAAACAAAAAAATTAGCGCAAGGTGATAGTATCAAACAAGGCGATGTGCTCGCATTGATTGGTGATATGCAAGGCTTGTCCGTTCGCATTAGAGTAAATGAAATCACCGTCAATCAATTAAAGCGTGGACAAAAAGTAAAAGTGACTGGTATCGCTTTTCCTAATGATATTTTGCAGGGCGAGATTAAACAAGTTGATCGCCAGGGCGAAACGGCAAACGGTGGGTTACCAACCTTCCCCGTGGATATTATCGTGCCGCATTTAACGAAGGCACAGCGGGCGTTAATTCACGTGGGAATGAGCGCAAAAGTTGAAATCGATATTAGTAAGCCAGCACGCACGATGATTCCTGTTTTTGCCATTGTCGAGCGAAGCGGGCAATACTATGTAAACATACTCGATGCAAAAACAAAAAAAACTCATGAAGCATTGGTGAGAACAGGTGAGACGACACCTAATGCCGTTGAAGTATTGGCAGGTTTGCAGCCAGGAGATACCATTGTCATCCCTCATTGATTTAGAGCACGTTACTAAAGTTTATCCTCTCGGTGATAACGCTTACGTTGCACTAAAAGAAGTCAATTTTAAAATGGCAAGCGGCGAGATGGCAGCCATTGTCGGTGCCTCTGGTTCTGGTAAATCAACGCTCATGAATATTATTGGTTTTCTTGATTACTGCACCGAAGGGAAATATTATTTCGACGGACAAGATGTCTCACATCTTGCTGAGAATGAACTTGCCATGATAAGAAACACAAAAATTGGTTTTATCTTCCAATCGTTTTTCTTATTAGCAAGATCGACCGCATTGCAAAATGTAATGCTGCCGCTTTTTTATCGCGGTGTTTCGCGCGATAAAGCAGCGGAACGTGCGATGATGATGCTTGATAAGGTGGGGCTAGCGCATTTGGCGCAACATCGACCCAATCAGCTTTCGGGTGGTCAGCAACAGCGCGTTGCCATTGCAAGAGCGCTCGTTGGTGGCCCTGCGCTTATTTTAGCGGATGAACCAACCGGTGCACTGGATTCACGAACAGGAAAAGAAGTGATGGATTTATTACTTCAATTAAATCACGATGACAAGCGAACTATTTTAATTATCACCCATGATAACGAAGTGAGTAAGCGTTGTGAGCGCATTGTGACAATTAAAGACGGAAATATTGTTTAAGCAAAACCTAAGGAGCTAACATGTCGATGAAAGAAGCTGGTTTCAAATGGGATGATCCGTTGCTATTAGAAGATCAATTAACAGAAGAAGAGCGGATGGTTCGTGATTCTGTCCATGATTTTGCGCAGACAAGGTTGCAACCAGGCGTACAAAAAGCATTTCGTGAAGAATCATACGACCCAACTTTAATGCGAGCGATGGGGGATGCGGGAATTTTGGGCGCAACCATTCATGGCTACGGTTGTGCGGGTGTTAATTATGTTTCTTACGGATTAATCATGCGTGAACTTGAACGCGTTGATTCGGGATATCGCTCACTCGCAAGCGTGCAATCCAGTTTAAGCATGCACGCTATTTATGCGTACGGCAGCGAAGAACAAAAGCAAAAATTTCTTCCTGGCATGGCGAGAGGTGAATTAATCGGTTGCTTTGGATTAACTGAACCTAATTATGGTTCAGATCCAGCTGGTATGGACACGCGTGCAAAAGCAGTTGATGGCGGCTATCTTTTAAAGGGTAGTAAAATGTGGATTACCAATTCACCGGTGGCGGATGTTTTGGTGGTATGGGCAAAAAATGAAGCGGGTCGAATTCGCGGATATGTTCTTGAAAAAGGCATGAAAGGATTAAGCGCGCCGGTGATGCATGGCAAATTAAGTTTGCGCGTGTCCATCACGGGTGAAATTATTATGGATGATGTGTTTGTGCCGGCAGAAAATGAATTGCCAAACGCAGATGGTTTATCCGGACCTTTAGGCTGTTTAGACAATGCGCGTTATGGTATTTCCTGGGGCGCGCTTGGTGCCGCGGAATTTTGCTGGCACGCCGCACGCACGTACGCACTCGATCGAAAACAGTTTGGTCATCCAATCGCTGCTGATCAATTAATTCAATTAAAACTCGCTAACATGCAAACGAATATTACCCTTGGCTTGCAAGGTTGTTTGCGCTTAGGACGTTTAAAAGATGAAGGTCGTGTTGATACCCCAATGATCTCGATGATGAAACGTTTTTCAACGGTTGCAGCGCTTGATATTGCACGTGAAGCGCGCGATATTCATGGTGGCAATGGCATCATGGAAGAGTTCCACGTGATTCGTCATATGCTTAATCTTGAAACGGTAAAGACGTATGAAGGGACCGCTGATATCCACGCATTGATTTTAGGTCGTGCGCAAACGGGGATACAAGCGTTTATGCCATTGGGGAATCCTACGCGTAGCAGCAAAAAATAAAGCAAGGTGGTGGATTAGATGCGTATTGCGCATCTAATCCACCTCACTAATCATCCATACTAATCCGCAACGTGGCAGCCAGTGCGAATGGTAATAGTGTGATTGTAAATGCGGTCAAACCCGCCAGAAAAGAAAGCGCGCCCGCGATTGAAAAGCCCGCTTGTGATTGTTGCACCATATTGACACCAAAAATTAAAACCGGTGTGACAAGTGGTAGAATCAATAATCCCAGCAACGTACCTTGTTGTCTTAAACCAAGCGTTAAGGCAACGCATAAACTTCCAATCAAGGTAAGCATAGGCGTGCCCAATAATAGACTAATACATAACGTGATAATTGTTTGCGGCGTAAAATGAAATAGCAAACCAATCAGCGGTGTTAATAAAATTAAAGGAAGTTGTGTTGCCACCCAAAGCGCGCCCAGTTTAATCAGCATCACGAGTGGCAATGGTAAGGGACTCAATAATAATTGTTCTAAGTTGCCATCTTCAAGGTCGGCATAAAAAATCGTTTCGACGGATAATAAACTCGCGAGTAATGCCGCAATCCAAACGCCACCCGGAACATAGCGTTGTAAAAATGCGGGATCCGGCGTAAACGCGAGTGGAAATAAGGTAATGACAATCACAAAAAATCCTAATGGATAAAGCCATTCTTGTGAGCGCCGCCACAGCAATACTAATTCAATGTTAAATAACCACCCGGCCGTTTTTAACATGCAGTCAATCTCAAGGTTTTGATTTCGATTTCTTTAAACGGAATGGATTGATGCGAGCTCATCACACAAATACCGCCATCATTCACGTGTGCTTCAAGCAGTTGCATGACCATGGCTTGTGTTGCAGCATCAAGCGATGTCAGTGGCTCGTCTAAAATCCAGAGTGGTTTTCTAAAAAGCAGTAGTCGTGCTAAGGCAAGGCGGCGTTTTTGTCCGGCGGATAATTGTTTTGCCAGTTTCGTGCGCTGATTTTCTAATTGCAAGCGGGAGAGTGTCTCTGAAAGTCGTTCCGATGCGATTGAAGCTAACGCGAGATGACTAGCTAATTGTAAATTTTCAAGCACCGTCAAACCCAATTTAATCCCGTTGGTATGACCAATATAATGGATTTCTCTCGCGTAAGATTCACGTTGTTGCTGGATGGCGATGTTTTGCCAATGAATTTCGCCGCTGCTCGGTGTGATGAGCCCCGCTAAGAGTTGCAGTAGGGTCGATTTGCCAACCCCATTCGGTCCCTCGATCAATAATAAATTGCCCGCTGTGATCTCGAAAGAAAGGTGGGCAAAGAGACGTTGTTGCTCTCGATCGCAGCAGAGATCCATGACGTTTAAAACTGAATTCTTATTGAAATGCATGAGTCTACTATGGGTCGCGTTTTGTGAGGTTGGGTTCTCTGTTGATTCTAAAGGAATCAATAGGCAGTGGCAAACAGCCGTGTGTCGAAGTGGCCTTTGTCAATAATTGCGCCAGGGTCTTGTTACTGGCCACGCTCCCAGCTACAATGGCGTCCTTTTTATAGATCTATGAGAAATTAGTGGAGACTCAATTCATGTCACTAACAACCGCCGATACGGCGCAAATCGTCAAGCAGTTTGGTAAAGACCAAGGCGATACCGGCAGAACAGAAGTGCAAATTGCCCTTTTGACCGCAAGAATCGAAAGGTTAACTGCGCATTTAAAACAACATAATCATGATTTTCATACGCGCTACGGTTTGATGAAGCTTGTTAGCAAACGCCGTAGATTGATGAATTATTTAAAGAATAGTGACTTACCACGTTACCAGTCTGTTATTCAGGCATTGGACGTTCGAGGTTAATGACTCGATTTTGAAGTGTTATTTAGATCAGACAGCATACAAGTATGTTGTCTGAGCGGATAGATGTCCCTCCCTTGTTTTGATAGATGACTCTAGCAACTTCTTGTTAATGTTCACCTTTTTTCAACGGCGGAGCCTTAAACTTACTAGCAGGTGATAATTTGACAGCCATTAAAAAGACATTCCGTTATGGTGACCATAACGTAACCCTGGAAACAGGTGCTATAGCCCGCCAAGCGACCGCCGCGGTTGTGGTGACCATGGATGATACCGTTGTTCTCGTGACAGTGGTTGCTCAGGACAGCGCAGCAGAGCGTGATTTTTTCCCCTTGACCGTGAATTATCAAGAACGCTCTTACGCCGCCGGCCGCGTGCCTGGTGGTTATTTCAAACGTGAAGGCAGGCCTGGCGAAAATGAGACCTTGACCTCACGTTTAATCGACCGCCCATTGCGTCCATTGTTCCCTAAAGGGTTCAATTGCGAAGTGCAAGTCATCGCAACGGTATTATCCATGAATCCAGAAGTTAATCCTGATATCCCAGCGTTGCTCGGTGCATCAGCAGCGGTCGCACTTTCTGGCATGCCAGTGAGCAGCCACCTTGCGGCAGCGCGTGTTGGTTATCTGGATGGTCAATATATACTAAATCCAACCCGTACCCAGTTAGAAACCTCACAGTTAGACATGGTGGTGGCGGGAACAGAAAATGCCGTGTTGATGGTTGAGTCTGAAGCGAAAGAATTATCAGAAGCCACCATGCTGGGCGCAGTTATGTTTGCTCACCGCGAAATGCAGGCAGCGATCAAGGCAATTAAAGAACTGGCTGATGAAACGGGCACGGTGGTGACCGATTGGCAAGCGCCAGCCGTAGCACCAGCTTTTGAGGCAGACGTGTCAGCGCTTTGCAAAGCGGACATTGAGCAAGCTTACCAAATTAAAGACAAACAAGAACGAGCCGATGCGCTGGTTGAAGCGCGTGAGCGTGTGCAGGAGAAGATGCTCGCTAAGAATGAAGGCAATGAAAATGATGCGATCATCACGCGAGAAACCAATGCTATTTTCTCAAAACTTGAATATAGCATTGTTCGCAGCCGCATTTTACAAGGCTTACCACGTATCGATGGCCGTGATACCAAAACGGTAAGACCCATTAGTATTCAAACCGGTTTCTTACCACGTACGCATGGTTCCGCCCTGTTTACGCGCGGTGAAACCCAGGCGATCGTTGTTGCAACGCTTGGTACCGAACGTGATGCGCAAACCATCGATGCCCTTCAAGGTGAACGCAAAGAAACCTTCATGCTGCATTATAACTTTCCTCCGTACTCTGTGGGCGAAGTTGGCATGGTGGGCAGTCCTAAGCGTCGTGAAATTGGTCATGGTAACTTGGCAAAGCGCGGTATTGTGGCTGTGCTGCCAGAGCAAAAAGATTTTTCCTACGTGTTACGCGTTGTTTCTGAAATTACCGAATCTAATGGTTCCAGTTCAATGGCAACTGTTTGTGGTACCAGCCTTGCATTAATGGATGCGGGTGTGCCAATTAAGAAACATGTTGCAGGGGTTGCGATGGGTCTAGTGAAAGAAGCTGACCAATATGCTGTGCTTACCGATATTTTAGGTGATGAAGATCACTTGGGCGACATGGACTTTAAAGTAGCCGGTACAGAATCTGGTGTGACGGCATTACAAATGGATATCAAGATTGATGGTATTACCGAAGCAATTATGCAGCGTGCGCTAGACCAAGCTAAAGATGGACGCTTGCATATTCTTGGTATCATGAATCAAGGCCTTAATACGCCACGTCAAGAAATGTCGGCTTATGCACCACGTATTTTAACCATGCGCATCCCAACGGATAAAATCCGTGATGTGATTGGCAAGGGTGGTGTGACTATTCGTGCATTAACAGAAGAAACGGGTACCGTGGTTGATATTAGTGATGACGGTCAAGTAAAAGTAGCTGCGGCTGATCTTGCTGCATGCGAAGAAGCAATTAGACGCATTGAGCGTTTAACAGCCGATGTTCAAATCGGCGCTATCTACGAAGGAACGGTCACCAAGTTAATGGACTTTGGTGCACTCGTTAATATTCTGCCAGGCAAGCAAGGCCTTGTGCATATTTCTCAAATTTCACACGAACGTGTTGCCCAGGTCGCAGACAAATTATCTGAAGGCCAGGTGGTCCGAGTGAAAGTACTTGAGGTTGACCGCCAGGGACGCATCCGTTTGAGCATGAAAGAAGTCGTCACGACTAACGCACCAAACGTGGAGTAAATACTGCTTGGCGTTATCCACATGAGGTAGGTTGGGCTGAGCAAAGCGAAGCCCAACTTAAAACGTATACCTCAACCCTACCAAACACGCATTTACCGTCGGTGATTTATTTTGTGTTTCACTGAAAGTTGTTATTTTTTTATGACTGCTAATATGTGCGTATGTAAAAATAACAGCGAGATGCTGGTTACTTGGCAAAGCAATGCCGATGGCGTATAGAGGTGCGATTTGGGTTTGATTGGGTTGAGCATCAAAGCCTGTTATATGCACGGTTTGGCGTAAACCGCCGGCTTTTCCAAAGAGATCAAACTGAGTGAAGTGGTACTGCAACAACATTAAAAATTCGAGCGTGCTGGAGCGCACTTCTGTTTCATTGGTCGGGTAGTGATAAATTTCTTCGCCGTAATGACCATACCCTATATCAAGTCCAATCCCTAAATAAGGGAACAAATCATGATTGTATCCCACCCCAAAACGCGATGAATTAGGTGCTGGCTTAGACGATGTGCTGTTGGCACCGACGGCCGCGGCATTTGGCAGGCCCGTTTGTCTTGCACTTCCGCCATCAACGGTGACGTAAATCCCATTGCGTGCAAAAACATTTTGTCCCAACAGCATGAGTGCCGCCGTCAAAAGCATTATTCGTAACTTTAGTGACCGCTTCATTAAAACATATACCCTAGACTGAAGGTTGAGACGAGATTGATGCCCTGATTGGGATGGAAAATGCCTGCGTTGCAATAATGCATAAATTTAAGATTAAGATCTATGCTGCCAATTTCCATGCCTGTTTCAAACGTCGATTGAAAAGCAAAATGTGCGCCCTGTGAGCGATTTCCAAGCTCTTCGGCGGAGAGAAAAGCGGGCCCAAAGGTCACTTGTAAATAGGGGCGCTTCTGATAAAAGAGCGGATCAGCAAAGTAGGCGCGCATCGCGAGCGAAAGTGCCGCCGTGGTCAAGCGTTTGTGCTCATCCGTTTTCGCACGAATATGAGCAAGCGTGCCATCAATTGATGCAATAAGTGTTTCATCTATATTAGGAAATTTATAGAGCTTCCCCGAGATGACGATGCCTTGGTTACGGTAATTTTGATCGATTTCTTTTCCAAATCCATAACCGACAGCGATTTCATGCTGCCAGGCGTGCGCCTGGTTTAAGCCGCCAAGACTTAAGAGTGAAACACCGACCAGCTTTATATAATACATTGATTTATTGTTATATTTTGAGTAGATAACCATCGCCTTGCCCTAACACTTTGATAGCCACTAAATATAACGCATTTGCTCCCTAGTCGAGAGTTTTTTCTCAGCTAGCTCTGTACACGACAAAATTTAAAATTGCCCGTTCATGCTTCGAGACGGCGCAAAAAACGCGCTCGCGCATCCTGAGCTTGTCGAAGGACTCAGCACGAACGGGTTCTAAATATGCGCATTAACTGGCCGTTCGCCCTGAGGAGGCGCGTTTTTTGCGCCGTCTCGAAGGGTGAATGTCTAGTATGTATTTTTTGTACAGGGATCAGCTAGCAATAAATTGACAACCCCCGCATATCTCACTAAGATAAGCCCCCTCTAGAGAAGCTTTTGCAGGATTTATAGATTATGAAAAGAACATTCCAACCCAGCGAATTGAAAAAGAAACGAACCCATGGATTCCGTGCCCGTATGGCGACCAAAAATGGCCGTGCTGTATTAAGCCGACGACGTGCGAAAGGTCGTAAGCGCTTAGCTGTTTAATCCTTTTAATGCAGTTTGTTTTTTCGTACCAACACAGGTTAGTTGAGAAGCAAGCGTTTGATTACGTCTTTGCGAAGCCTTCTAAAGTGAAGCATAAATGGTTGCTTGCTCTCAGCCGATCCAATCAACGTCCCCTTGCCCGACTCGGTGTCATTGTCGCGAAAGCCCGTGTCCGTCGTGCCGTCGATAGAAATCGAATCAAGCGGGTCATTCGGGAAAGCTTTCGTTATCATCAAGAAGCGGTAAAAGGGCTTGATATCATTGTACTAATACGGTCAGAATGTATCCCCTTAGATAATAGAAAAACGTTACGAAATGATGTCGATGACTTGTGGTCTTCGCTGGTATGACAAGGGTTGCATTCGCTGTCATGGCACGGTCAAGTGAACGCATTCGTTTGGCATTAGCAAGCTGCTTAATGGCTGTTATTCGTGTTTATCGTTTTCTTATCTCAATGTTGCTTGGGAATTGTTGCCGCTTTGAACCTACCTGTTCTGCCTATGCGATGGAAGCGATCAAACGCCATGGTACATGCAAGGGAAGTTATCTCGCGGTGCGACGGCTGTTGCGCTGTCATCCCTGGCACCCGGGTGGTATCGATCCCGTCCCCTTCAATTGTGGGCCTAAAAGAGACTGAATAGACTATGTTAGATAAAATGCTGGAATACATAAGAATCGCGCTTTACACCCTTCTTGTTCTCATTGGGTTTTTCTTTTACCAAGCGTGGGAGAAGGAGCATACCAAACCTGAGACAGAGGTCACTAAAACAGTGGCCGCCTCCAGAGACCGCTTTGTACCCACAGACCATGTTGCTGACAGTGCCGCACCTGAACCCGTTGCAACGGCGCAAAGCACGGTACCAAGCGTTGCAACCACATCAGGGCAGCTGGTGAAAGTCACGACCGATGTGCTGAACGTGAGTATTGATACGCACGGTGGCGATATTGTTGAAGTGAATTTATTAAAATATCCAGAATCATTAGGTAGCAAAGCGCCATTCCAATTATTGACCGATGATGGCAAGACGCGTTATATCGCAGAAAGCGGGCTGCTTGGTAAAGAAGGCCCTGATACGGTCAGTGGGCAAGCGCTTTATACTGCGGAGCAAATGAATTATTCACTACAACCAGGTGAAAATAGTTTGGTCGTGAAGCTCAATTGGAAAAAAGACGGGGTGGACGTCACAAAGACCTTCACCTTTGTTCGTGATAGTTACGAAATCAAAACTGGTTATGAAATCAATAATCAATCTGGTAAGGCGTGGGATGGTAGTTTCTACACCCAGCTTGCGCGTAAAAATACGCCGCCTGCAACACACGGTGGCTTTGTAAATCTCACGACGTATTTTGGCGCCGCGATTTCAACGCCACAAAAACCGTTTGAAAAAATCACCTTCAAAGAGATGCAAAAGCAGGAGGTGAGCCGCGAAGTGAAAGATGGCTGGGTCGCGATGATTCAGCATTATTTTGTTAGCGCCTGGGTGCCGCCAAAAACAGCAGTTTCCAATTATTATTCGCGCGTGACCCCAAGCGGTCTTTACACGATTGGTATGATAGGTTCGCCATTACACGTTGCACCTGGCGCTAAAGCCGCAACCGAAGCTGATCTTTACGTCGGTCCTGCGATTGCTGATCGATTAGAAAAAGCAGCGCCTGGTTTACAATTAACAATTGATTATGGTTGGTTCTGGTTTATTTCCATCGCTATTTTTTGGATGATGCAAAAGATTTATGATTTTTTGGGCAACTGGGGTTGGTCCATTGTTATCGTTACCATCATTATCAAACTGCTTTTCTATCAATTATCCAATAAAAGCTATCGCTCAATGAGCGCAATGAAACGATTGCAGCCAAAAATTGAAAGTCTGAAAGAACGCCTTGGTGATGATAAACAAAAAATGACGCAAGCAACGCTTGAGTTATATCGCAAAGAAAAAGTAAATCCAATGAGTGGTTGTTTGCCCATACTCATCCAAATACCGGTGTTTATCGCACTTTATTGGGTATTGGTTGAGAGTGTGCAGTTACGTCAAGCGCCATTTATATTGTGGATACATGATTTATCACAGAAAGATCCTTACTATGTTCTGCCTGTTTTGATGTGTATTTCCATGTTCTTGCAACAGCGTTTGAATCCACCGCCGCCAGATCCGATTCAAGCAAAAGTAATGATGGCGATGCCGCTAGTATTTGCATTGTTGTTTGCGAATTTCCCCGCCGGGTTGATGCTGTATTGGGTCGTAAACAATACGCTGTCATTCTTACAACAATGGCACATCATGCATCGCGTTGAGAAAGAGGCGAATGTTAAACGATCAAAATGATACTATCGTTGCCCAGGCAACGCCGCCTGGGCGCGGTGGGATTGCGGTCATTCGCATTTCAGGACCTGAGACAAAAGAATTAATGTTAGCGGTTGTGGGTAGTGAATTAGCGCCACGAAAAGCAGCGTTACTGCCTTTTCGTGATGAATCAGGCGAAGCCTTAGATGAAGGTCTTGCGATTTTTTTTCCAAGACCTCATTCATTTACTGGTGAAGATGTGCTTGAGTTGCACGGTCACGGCGGCTCTGTTGTCGTCGATCTTATTCTAAAGCGTCTTTTGCAATTAGGCGCACGCTTAGCGCGTCCGGGTGAATTTAGTGAACGCGCCTTTTTAAATAATAAAATTGATCTTACGCAAGCAGAAGCAATCGCTGATTTGATTGATGCTTCATCAAAGCAAGCTGTTCGTTCCGCCATGCATTCCTTGCAAGGAGATTTTTCTAAATCCATACACGCACTCAATGAAAAAATTATTCACTTGCGTATGTATGTCGAAGCGGCCATTGATTTCACCGATGAAGAAATTGATTTTTTACAAGATGAAACCATCAAACAACAGGTTAATGACATACTAGAATCACTTGATCTTATTTTAAAAAATGCAAAACAGGGCAGTTTGTTAAGAGAGGGTGTGAAAGCGGTTATTATTGGCGAACCAAATGTTGGCAAATCAAGTTTGTTAAATA
>MGYG01000094.1 GCA_001801635.1 Gammaproteobacteria bacterium RIFCSPHIGHO2_12_FULL_43_28 | reverse complement strand
GATTTTAACTTCACTATGCAATTTTTCATAACTATTAATGACTTATGTCCTCACTATGAGGGGAGCGTTCAGCCTCAGCGCGAACGGGTTAACCGAACTTATACTTATGCATAGCCTAATAACATGAATTTAGTGATAATAATCGCTACAATAACTGAATAGTAAAGGATTGTGCTATGTCTTTTAAGACGAATGCTAACATGGTAGTGCTTATTTCATTGTTGCTCTCAAGCAATATATTCGCAGGCGGTCGAATGATGCAAGAATCAAGTACAGAAACCTGGTTAAAGCAAAGTGCTGCGTTTGATATACAGAAAATAATTGAGAATATCTCGCCACTCGATGCGGACAAGGGTGCGATCATTGCCGCAAGAACACGGGTGAATCCCAATTATTATTATCATTGGGTGAGAGATGCTGGTATCACGATGGATGCGCTATCTGCCGTCTATCCTGAACGTTCAGCCGAAGAAAAACTGGCATTACGAAAATTATTTTTTGATTATGTTTCATTTTGCAAGAAAATTCAAAAAACAAAAACATTAACTGGTTTGGGCGAACCAAAATTTAAGGTCGATGGATCTGCGTTTAATGATCCGTGGGCGCGGCCACAAAATGATAGCCCGGCAATGCGAGCCATTTCACTGATTGAGTGGGCCAATCAATTAATCGCTGATGGTCATGCAAAAGAGGTCAGTGCGATACTTTACCCGCTTGATGCATCAAGTGAAAAGCCCATCAAATTGGATCTTGATTACATTGTCGCCCATTGGCGTGATGCATCGTATGATCTTTGGGAAGAAGTAAAAGGAAAACATTTTTACGCACTGATGGTTGAGCGACGAGCCTTACTGCTTGGTGCGCGCTTGGCACATTATTTTCGCGATGATGCATCTGCTGAAATCTATCAACGAGAAGCAAAAGCGATTGAACCGCTGCTTTTATCCTTCTGGGATGAAAAACGCGGGTTTATCGTCGAAACCCTTGATCGTGAAGGTGGCGTTAATTATAAACATTCAAATATTGATGCAGGTGTTGTGCTTGGACTATTGCACGGTGATATGCAGGATGGATTTTTAAGTTGGGATGATCCGCGTGTTGTCGCAACGATTGAAACCGTCATTCATGCATTTCAACAGCTCTATACAATCAATCAACGGAATACCATCCCAGGATTTGCCATTGGCCGTTATCCTGAAGATAAGTATGCGGGTTCTAATTTTGATGGCGGCAATCCGTGGACGTTATGTACATTAGCCATTGCAGAAGCTTATTATCGTTATGCAAATGCATTAAATGCCAAAGGCCAGACTGATGCAGCGGTGATCATCCAAAAACGTGCCGATCAATTTGTTGAACGTGTTCGTTATCATGCACATGTGAATGGCTCACTCAATGAGCAAATCGATAGAAATACCGGTTATATGACGTCAGTAGAAGATTTGACCTGGAATTATGCAGCTTTATTGCAAGCGCGGCAATCAATGCTTGGCTTATTGCTAAGTGGAAAAACGACCGACAAGGGTCACTATTTTACAACTAACAACGAGCAAGGTGTGTAACGCAAAATTTTTTCGGTAGTAGTGCCGATTAGCAAGTGTCGCAGAAGGCTGTGACCTTGGGCGCCGACTACAATCAAATCATAATCATGATCTTCCGCTAAATCGAGAATAACTTCAGATGCTTTTCCGTCCTGAAACATAAGGTCGTAATCAATCTGGTGAAAGCGAATATGCGCTAACAGCTGATTTATTTTTTTAATACTTTCCGTTTTAAATTTCCCCTCTTCTTTATGGACGGCGCGCTTTGACATACCAAATGCCGGCAAGTAAGCAGGTAACGCGTGAATGATATGTAAAGAGGCACCAACATGATGGCATAGATCAATAGCGTACAAGAGCGCTCGCTTTGATGCATCAGAGCCATCAATTCCGCAGATTACTTTTTTAATCTTTTGCTTTTTGCAGACTAACACCGGGATTTTTGCATGACGAACGACGGATTCAATCGTGGTACCGGATCGATAGCGTGCTGATTCCCGATGTGCTTTTTTGCCGAGCACAATTAAATTTGATTTTGCTTTTTTAGCTGTTCTTAAGATAAATTCGGCTGGATTACCCAATTCGATGTAGGCTTTTTTGTGTTTGGTTGGTAATACTTTTTGCCAAAATTTTAATCTAGCCTTTGCTTCTTTTTGATATAGACCCGAGGAAAACCAATTTTTCCAATAAGATTCAACAGCATGAAAGAGAGCCACCTCTGTCGGATAATGCCTTTCCAAGAGGCCGATGGTGTTAATCGCGGCTTTAGAGCCTTGTGAAAAATCTGTCGCGAACAGGATATTCAGTTTTTTGGGCATGCGCACATTCCTTCACGATAATCAGGCTACTACCAGTATAATAGATAAATTGGATTTTATTCAATGTGTTATGTGTTAATACTGTATAGCTTCGGTTAACCCGTCACCGTTCGCCCCGAGGAGCGTGCAGAGCACGCGTCTCGAGGGGTGAGCGGTGACGGGTCGTTCACGCTTCGAGACGGCGCAAAGAGCGCGCCTCCTCAGCGCGAACGGGTTGACCGAGCTTATATTAATACTGGGTTAATATTTATCGCGTAAACTAGAGCAATCATTTAACTAGTTGAAATCCAGTATATTGTTGCGTAGCGTCGGCTCATGCAACGTTGGTACTATAGGGCTTTGTTTTCAACTAATATAAAACGCGAGAAATTATGTTAAGAAAATTACCCAAAAATCAGGCGATGCAAAAATCACATACCTTGAAAACACTATTTTCGAATAGCGTAAAGCGGCCTCATTTTGCTAGCAATAAGCTTGCATTTCATACTTGTTCTATCAAAACTGGGAATACCGCATTGCATGACGCCATTATTCAGGGTAAATCACCGGAAGAAATCAGAACGGTGGTGAAAAATCAATTTCAAGGACCATCTATCCATATTACGCTGCAACGCAACAATAAATTACAAATGGCCACCGATGTATTGGAAGAATGCCGGCATCTCTATTCGCCAGCTCAATTTTCAGATTTAAGTTTTTCATTTGATACAACTGCTATTTTGTTTTCTGAGGCATGTACTAAGAAGCAAGAGATTAACAGTGATAATGAAGCGCTCACGTTTAACCTGCAATTGGCGAATAGAATCAATCAGAGTATACAAGCAGAAAAAATAAAAAGTACGACACATCCCGCCGCTAATCATTATTCTTTTAACGAGTTTCGTGCAATTGATACAGCAATTCATGTCGGCCGAAAAAATTCGGATCCAGCTATGCAATCTTCATTATTACAGATGCTTAATAAATATGAATTGAATTTTACGCAGTCAGTGTTTATTTTTCATGAAGCGGAAAAAGTGACTAAGCTGAATAGGGGATTGGAATTTTTACAGTTGATGACAGATTTTACCAGAAAAACTAAAGTCGGTAATTGCACCGAGTTGGCTGTTTTAGCAATGGATCAATGCATTGGTTTAACGAATGGTAAATTATCTTGTGATTTCGCTAATATTGAAAATGGTGATCACTGCATTTTGGTGATTGATCCCGAAAAAATACATGCAGCGGTAGTTCTTGATCCTTGGAGCGATGAATTTTATCCTGCTTATAAAATTGCTTCGCAATTACCAGATGTTTGCTATCAGTATTCGTATTTCCTTGATAAAGAGGCGAACTATCTAACTAACTTTCTGTCTAGCGTACAAAGCTTGAAACCGTATATTTCTTATAGAGTAGAGCTCAAAGACACCAGTGAACTTGCGCATATCGCGCGAAATTATGCCACGCTCTTTCGGCCAACCAGTAAGGAGATTATCAAGTGCGTACCAGAGGCCCTCCTCCGTGCCACTCCTTAGGGAAGAAAGAATGGCATGAATTTCAACTAACTTCGTGATGCTTTCAGCGGCAATCCACGTTTTCTTTCCAATTCAGTAAACGTACTCCAGCCCCACCAATTAGACGTCCAGTGTCTATCGTAAAAATCATCGAGCTTTTCTCTGCGCATGACTTGTTTTAAAGTAGGTTCGAAGAAAAAGAGTGAGGAAATATCATCTTTAGCGTGACTACCTATTTCATCTGCAATCGGCAGTATGTTTTCAACGGCTTTGCTATCGGGTGATTTACCCGTTGCATAAGCGAGATAAATTTCATCCGCAGACAATTGTAAGGCTTCAATGAGTTTTGCACGATGCGGTGCACATTTTGCTTCGAAGGAAGTCGTATCACCGTAGGCAATCCATTGTTCACCACGTCCATTATGCACGTGTAAGCCACCACTACTTTCTTCATCATGCATATAGTTTGCGAGTAATGAACCAACATCTTGTGGTGTCACCTGTTCTGCAAGCTCAACACGCGGCGTCCTGATATGACCAGAAGCAAAACGGTCAGAAAGAAAATGGGAAGCATAGGCATTGATAGCGTACGCATAAGCGAGTTTATTAACATCTTCCGTTTGTCTTGCGCTCACTGCTGCTTGAATAGCCAAGCGATGCCCTACGTGATAAGAAACCCAAGCATTATCACCGAAATGATCGTAATTTGTTTTTGCTACTTTTAAATATTTGCCAGGGGAGAGCCACCAATTGGATGCTGAACATCCACCACCGGTTGCACAATTGTAGCGGCGATTATAGTCTGGACTGACTCGCTTGTAGGCAGCTTCTGCATCTTCACCATTCGCTATCGCTTCATCGATGGATTTTAATTCATCGTAAATAATCTCAATCACACCCGTTGCTTCGGATACATTTTCTTCACTCACTGCAAAGAGGTTAAAATCAGCGAGAAATCGAACTTCTTTTTCTTCATTCGTAGCACCCTGGTAAATCGGCTTTTCTGGTACTTGGTAAAAATCACCTAAGGTAATTATTTCTGCGTAAGATAAGTGTAAACCACTGGGAAGCGTCAAGAGGAGATGCTTTGATGGTGATTTCCCAGCAGGGAAGGCCAGTGTGATTTCATTCCCTTGTACGATATGTTCACTGGGAGAAAATGAGTCGTGTTGTGTCGCTGCTAGCGTGGAGAGCGGTGTTGCTAATAGGCAACCGAACGCAAGCACTAACGCTCGCTTTAATCCGCGCATATACTTTCTTCCTAAGTTGGCAATTTTAGCAATTGAGAAAACTTTTCACGAAGAAAGCTATTCGCTGAACCCGTCAAACGTGCGAGGAATGGTTTTCTTATTTCGTAATATACTTCGTAAAGGTCGGTATCCTGACTTTTCGTCAGCAAGTAATCATCGCTTGTCTCTAGTGTGTCAACTAGTTTTAAATCGAGTGCTTGTTGTCCCATCCAATATTCACCCGTCGCTACTTTTTGAATATCAATGTCTTTGCGGTGATCAGCAATGAGTGTCTTAAATAATTGATGAATATCTTCAATTTCTTGCTGTAATTTTTGGCGGCCTGCTTCGGTATTTTCACCAAAAAGCGTGATGGTTCGTTTAAATTCACCCGCGGTATGTTGTTCAAAATCGATGTTTTTATCTTGTAAATAACGATGGAAATTAGGAAATTGAACGACAACACCGATAGAACCAATGATGGCGAAAGGTGCCGCAATGATTTTGTCGGCAACGCATGCCATCATGTAACCGCCACTCGCGGCTACTTTGTCAATCGCAATGGTGAGCGGAATCTTCTTTGCGCGCAAACGCATTAATTGCGCCGCCGCAAGACCGTAACCGTGTACAACGCCGCCAGCACTTTCAAGACGTAGTAAAACTTCATCTTGTGGTTTTGCAACTGTTAAGATCGCCGTGATTTCTTCGCTTAAATGCGAGACCGCGGAGGCGCGAACATCACCGTGAAAATTTAATACGAATACCGTTTTCTTTTGGTCATCAACGACGTTACGCGCTTTTTCTGCACGCCTGATTGATTTTAAGTACCGCTTAAATGCTTTTTTCGGTAAGGTTTCAGCATAAATTTGTTCTGCTGTTTCCTGATAGTGCTTGTTTAAATGATTAATCACGAGACGTGATTTGATTTTTTCTTTTGCTTTTGCAAGTAAGGCAAAGAAAGTGACAAGTACAAAAAGAATGGATGCGATAATAATCGCTGTTTTCGCCGCGAAAAGTCCAAGTTCAATAAAAGCGTCTACCATGTGTCGTTCCTTACCGATGAAATAGTTAGTTAGCCATTTCCGCTGAGTTACTTATTGCGGATCAATAATACCGGTTGTTGGATTTTTTTCCTAGGGTGGTGAAGTGGTTTTAGGATGATCGTTTTCCATTGCCAATGGTTGAGCGCGTATCGGGCTGAAAATATAGCGCTTGGATTTGCTTCAATAGCATGCGCTGCCTTTTTAAATAACCAACTATAAGAGCCCGGGATTAAGCCAACCGTGCCGACCCAAAGGGGTTCGCCGTTTTCTGCGATGTTGCGGTTTGCCTGCCAGAGGCGTAAGACGACCAGGTTTTTATCGCCATCGGTATATTTTGTTACGGTGAGTACAGGCACTTTATCGAGATATTGCGGCGAAACAAGCGGTAAATACTCGCCACTTTTCACATCAGCGATACGATGTAAGGTACTGACTAAATCTCGTTTCGGCGGCATGGCCCAACCTTCGTTTAAGAGCGTTGTCTTGATTTTTTCAAGATTACCCACCCATTGAATGTTGATTAATTGGGAAGGAAAACCAAATAAACTCACTTGTTGTTGTGGGATGATATTACCTCTATCCCACCACTCGTTCATCGGAATGGCTTTTGCTGGCCAACTGAGTAATGCGTAGTCACTTTGTATTTGCGCGTGATGACGATAATAATAGTAACCATACGTGCAGCTCAGGGCGATCAAGACAACGCCCATGAAACTTTTTAACTGAATCGGTGCTTCGCGCTGACGTAAATAAGAGAGAGTGACTAAAATTAAAAGCGCTGAACTTAAGAGCCAACCCGCCAAAACATCAGTAAACCAATGTGCGCCGAGGTAAACACGTGATAATCCAATCGCGGCAATTAAAATGCCGGCTGGGATTAAAATGTATTTGCGCTTTTTGGGCGATACCCGCATCGCGATGATAAGCGCAATGCCCATGTAAATCGTGGTTGAGAGGGTGGTGTGGCCGCTCGGCATGGAAAAACTCGCCGGTGAATTGAAAATTCCCCAGGGACGTGTTGTTTGCACAATGTGCTTAATAACAAACACACTACCGGCAGCGAGTACACCTAGGGCGAGCGCATGCAGTGCTGCGCGTGTGCGTTTTATATAGAGTAACCAACAAAAGATGGCAAAAACGATGGGTAATACCACGGTTTTTTGGCCGAACGTGGTCAATGCTAACATGATGTTATCAAGCTCAGCGGTGCGAATGCCGCGCGTTAAATGATACAAGACGTCGTTGACACCAACATGTTGCGGCCCCACCAGTTTGACGTAAAAGATAAGCGCGACAAATAAAAAGCTAGTGAGTAAAAAATAAAAGGCGAGTGTCAGCTGGCCATGATGATGTTCGGCTGGATCATAATGCTTTAACACAACTGTTGTTATGTGAAAATAACGTGATTGTTTAAGCGTATTCCAAAAACGATTTAAGAGTTGATCAATTTGGTTATGTAACAATTGCAATATTTTATAAGTGAGCCAGCAACATAAGATAATAAAAAGGAAGATCAGTAACAGCGCGAGAATCACATGAAGTGCGATTTCTGGCGGTAATTCAAGGGAAGCGGCACCCAATAAAATACCTGGCAACATGTAAGCGGGCGCCCAGCCAATGGCGGAAGCGATATTGGCAATGGTAAATTGCAGTGGGCGCATGCCTAACATGCCGGCAACCACAGGCACCATCGCACGTAAGGGACCAACGAAGCGCCCAATAAAAACACTCATCACGCCATATTTATGGACGAAGTACTCGCCTTTTTGCAGAATGCCCGGGTTATCGCGAAATGGCCAAGTGGTGCGTATTCGATCTTTGAAATAATGTCCTATCCAATAACTAATGCCATCCCCAACCACAGCACCAAAAATAGCCCAAATAATAGTTGCCCAAAGCGGAACAATGCCAGCACCCGCCAGTGCACCAATCGCCGTCATTGTAATTGATCCCGGCACGATGGTGCCAATAATCGCGACAGACTCAGAGGCAGAAATGAGAAAGGTGACGAATCCTGCCCACTCAGGGTTTGCATTTAACCATTGCAGTAATGGACTAACAATGTCAGACATTAAAGGACCTCTTCTCCAGCTGCTTGTTTATCAGCATGATAAGATGACCTGACCAGGGGACCGCTCGCAACGTTTTTAAAGCCTAATTCCCTGGCAAAGTCGCCAAAATGTTTAAATTCCTCGGGAGTCACATAACGCGTGACTGGCAAATGATAACGGCTTGGTTGTAAATATTGTCCAAGTGTGACCATTTCAACCTCATGGGCGCGTAAGTCTCTCAGTGTTTGTTCGATTTCTTCATTGGTTTCACCAAGTCCCAACATGATGCCAGATTTGTTGGGAATTTCCGGGTAACGCTTTTTAAATTCCTGTAATAAACGTAAGGAGTGTGCATAGTCCGACCCTGGGCGTGCTTGTTTGTAAAGTCTTGGTACGGTTTCAATGTTATGGTTGAAGACATCGGGTAAGGCTTTGCCCGTTTCATCGAGCGCAATCTCAAGACGTCCGCGATAATCCGGCACTAAAATCTCAATCTTGATATTTAAATTTTTTTCACGAATAGCGGTAATGCAAGCCGTGAAGTGGCTCGCGCCGCCATCGCGTAAATCATCTCTATCAACCGAAGTGATGACCACATAACGTAACTTCATTTGCGCAATGGTCTCTGCAAGATGCGCAGGTTCATTGAGATCCAGTGGATCAGGTTTGCCGTGTGCAACATCACAAAAGCTGCAACGTCTTGTGCATTTATCACCCATAATCATGAAAGTTGCTGTACCGTGTGAAAAACATTCTGGCAGATTGGGGCAAGAAGCTTCTTCACAGACAGTCACTAATTTATTTTTGCGTAATAATGATTTGAGATCGTTGATAGCAGGAGACGCGGGTAACCGGATCCGTATCCAGTCAGGTTTTCTGAGCGGTGCGACCGTTGGTTCAATTTTAACTGGGATGCGAGATAACTTTTCTGCACCGCGCTGTTTGCCATTTTGTGCGTTTATAATGGGTTTGGTTGGCTTGGTTTCCATCTGCTGTGAGACCTCAAATTTAACAGTCATTCCCGCTAAAATAGGCGGGAAGCCTTCTCAAAGATAATTCGCTGTAGTATACCCGAATTTTTCGAGTAAATAAGCTAGCAAGCCGCGAGAGGCTTCTGAAACGGTCATTGGAGCCTGATGTGCGGCAAGCTGGGTCATTTTTAGACCAGAGTAGCCACAGGGATTAATGCGCGAAAAAGGTTCAAGATCCATATCAACGTTAAAGGCGATGCCATGATAGGCATTACCACGGCGAACGCGTAACCCGATGGAGCAAATTTTTTCTTCGTTGATATAAACACCAGGTGCTTCACGTTTCGCGAGAGCGCTGATGCCGAGGTTTGCGAGATAGGCAATGACAGATTCCAGAAGTAGAGTGACGACTTCGCGGATGTTTAATTTTTTACGTTTAAGGTCAATTAAAGTATATACCATGAGCTGCCCGGGGCCGTGATACGTGACTTGCCCACCGCGGTCAGTTTGAATAATGGGTATATCGCCTGGATGAAGCACATGTTCAGCTTTACCATTTTGACCTTGCGTGAAAACGGGAGAATGTTCCACTAACCAAATTTCATCGATGGTTTTGTCATCACGTTCATTAGTGAAGGTTTGCATGGCTTGCCAGGTGGTTTGGTAATCTTCCTGGGGAAGCCAGCGAATATTGACGGTTTGGATCATTATAATGCCATGATAACGTGCTTTTCTGTCGAAAGATCCTGATAAATGCGGTCGATTTCTTCCTTGGAATCAACATGGACAGTAATGCTTAAGGCGAGATATTTGCCATTTTCACTGGGACGCGCTTCTACCGCCTCATCCGATAAATCGGGCCTATGCTGACGGATAATCTGAAGCACGGCCGCCTTAAACTCAGGTGAGGCTACACCAAATACTTTGATTGTGATATCGCAAGGATAGGTAAGCAAGGGAACCTCATTTCTTCTTTTAGCCCGTATTCAATTGTTCTTTCGGTGATGAAAATAGTTTATGTAAGGTATAGCCGATGGAATCGGTTGTGCGTCTAAACCATCCACCTCTCGGATCACTTTTGAGTGAGACAAGCGGGGTGGATGAGACAATTTGATTATTTAACGTAATATTCAGCGTACCCAGGATTTCGCCTTGTTCAATCGGCGCTTTTAAGGCGTTATTCAAGGTGACAGAGGCTCTTAAACGTTTGTATTGGCCTTTAGGAATGGTGACATACAAGTCCTGGGTGATGCCCAAAGGAATTTCAGCATGCTCACCTTGCCAAACACGGGCTTTTGTCAGGGAGCTGCCGCCATCGTAAAGTTTATGGGTATCAAAGAAGCGGAAACCGAAATTTAAGAGGCGAATAGAATCCTCTGTTCTTGCACCATCACTGGGTTCGCCCATGACAACACTTACTAAACGCATACCGTCTTTTTTGGCGGAGGAAATAAGGCAATAGCCAGCTTCATCGGTGTGGCCTGTTTTTAAGCCATCCGCGAATTGATAGCGCCATAACAACCGATTGCGATTAGGTTGCTTGATGCCATTATGCGTAAACCATTTTTCTGCATGCAGATTATAATCTTCCGGGTAATTTTTAATGTAGGCTTGGGTGAGTAGCGCAAAATCGCGCGCAGTGGAATAGTGTTCAGGATCAGGAAGACCGGTGCTATCCGTAAAATGCGTGTTCGTCATGCCCAATTGTCTTGCTTCCTGGTTCATGAGGTCAGTGAAGCCTTCTTCTGTGCCAGCAACGTGTTCAGCAAGTGCGATCGCAGCATCGTTGCCAGAAGCAACGATGACACCCATCATGAGATCCTTGACAGGAATTTCATCGCCCACTTTGATGAACATGCGTGAACCTTCTGCTTTCCACGCTTTAGTACTGACGCGGACCTTATCATCCATGTGGATTCTGCCTTCTTTAATCGCCGCAGAAACGATATAAAGCGTCATGACTTTAGTGAGACTTGCTGGCGGTACGCGATCATCAGCGTTTTTCTCGGCCAATATGCGGCCGCTCAGGGCATCCATTAAAATGTAAGCCCTTGCATCAATGGTTGGTGCGCTGGGTATGAAGGTTGATTGTTGTGGCTGGCTGGCGACAGGTATAAATGAATCTGCGAAAACGGGCATAGAGAGCATTGTGCCGGCAGCAATAGCAATAAGGGCCTGTTTGAGCTTGGTCAAGAAATTGGCGCGCATGAAATCACCTTGTAGTTAAAACAGTTGGAAAGCAAAGGTTACTTGTCAAAAGTGTAACAAAATTTTTTAGGTGCAGGCTACAATTCCCGTAGATTTTTTTATAAAAAATCAGTATAGTTCGACTCGCGGCGTTCATTGCCGCCGTTTATCAACTATCCCGTTCAGGGATTTCCAAGTCATCCTCAAGCCTTAGAGACCGTTTTCATCGGTGTTCATCCATGTTTATTCGTCTTGTACGTGCATGAGTTATTTGATGACTAATAACTATATTCTATCCTAAAAGGAGTTTTTTATGTTTAATTATCGTACGTTAGCAGTCGCACTCACCGCGTTTTTAGTTGCATCACCTGTTTTCGCCGTAAAGCCTGCTGTCGCTGAAACGACAAAAGTCGCAGAGGCTGCGAATTCGTCAGTCGCGGTGACGCTTTTAAAAATGAATCTTAATAAGAGTGATCTGAAAGAACTGATGAAGGTGAAGGGGATGAGTGCGGCAAAAGCCCGCAAAATCGTTTCTTATCGCAAAAAACACGGCGATTTTAAGTCAATGGATGATTTAAAAAAGGTAAAAGGTTTTGCGAAAATGAAACCGGCGTTGAAAAAAGCGGTGGATGAGCAATTGACCGTTTAGGCTGTATGCACAAAGCCGTCATGGTGATGACGGCTTTTGTGTAGAGAGTGTTTTTTTATAAACTTGAATTGTATTAAGTGCGCACTTGGCCCACGTAAATTGACGTGCCTGTTCTAATCCAGCCGAGATAGCTTTCTCACGAAAGGTATTATCAGTTAATACTTGTTCTAAGCCGCTGCTGATAGCGTCAATGTCTTCAGGGTTGATGAGTTTTGCTGCTTCTCCTGCCACTTCGGGTAAAGAGGAGCGATTAGAGGTGAGGACGGGTGTGCCGCTTGCCATCGCTTCCAGGACTGGAAAACCAAACCCTTCATAAAGCGAGGGAAAGGCGAAGGCGGCAGCACCCGCATAAAGAAAGGCAAGTTCATTTTCGCTTACATAACCAAGGTATTTAATTTGATTTTTTCGTGAAAGCATATGGATGGTTTGTTCAAGTGAATGATTCAACCAACCTTTCGTGCCAACCAATACCAGTGGGCAGTGTTTTTTGATGGTCTCATCCAGTTTTTCATAAGCATAAAGTAAGCGCTCAACATTTTTACGAGGCTCAAGGGTTGCAACGGCTAATAAATACTGTTTTGGTTTGAGTTGGAAGGGAGCCAGTACGGGCAGCAATTCATGTTCATTGCGTGGTTTAAAATAGTTCGCCACCGCATGATGAACAGCAGAAATATGCTGAGGCTTAACACCGTAGTACGCAATGACTTCCTGGCGTATGTGTTCGGAGACCGCGATTAAATGTGTCGATTGCGCTATCGTTTTGGGTAGTTCCCGGTGTAAAAACCGAACGCGTTCTTTGGGGTGGCACTCCGGGAAGTAAACATGCGAAAGATCATGAATGGTCGTGACGCTGGGTCTGCCGAAAATACGCATGATAAAATTGGGTGCGTGATAAAGATGATCATGCAAATGACGCGCGTGATAGGCCGCTACTGATTTTTTGAATTGTTGTTGTACGATTCTTGCAAGCGGACGCAAGATTGGATTCTTCTGCACAAAATGGGCGGTTGTTTGGGGTTTGATTAATTGATTTAAATCATCTACCCATCCGCGTTGGCCGAGATAACGAATTTCGGTTAAAGCGCTGGTCATTTGTAATTGCTTTGCTAATTCGTAAGTGTAGCGACCAATGCCGGTTAAGGGTGTGCTAATGGAATCGACATCGAATACTAATTTCATTGGTTTCCGCTTTAATTTCTACCATTGACATTATCGGTTGTTACGATACAGTAACTGCCCATTGAGTGCTAGCGTTCTCTGTCATGGCAAAAAACACATACTAGCCATTCACCCTTCGAGACGGCGCAAAAAAACGCGCCTCTGAGTGCGAACGGCCTTAGAACCCGTTCGTGCTGAGGAGGCGCGTTTTTTGCGCCGTCTCGAAGCATGAACGGGCAATTTTAAATTTTGTCGTGTACAGAGGCTAGGGTTACATAATGAGGACAATATGACAAAGCAAATTGCTTTTATTACAGGGATCACTGGCATGGTGGGTTCGCATCTTGCTGATTATCTTTTGGCGAATACGGATTGGGATATCGTTGGGATGTGCCGTTGGCGCAGTCCGCTGGATAATATTATGCATCTCGTTCCAGAGATCAATCGCAAAGGGCGGTTGAAACTGGTGTACGGTGATTTGCGTGATTCCGCATCGATTGATCATATCATCAAAGAAACCAAACCCGATTATGTTTTTCATTTGGCCGCACAAAGTTTTCCACAAACCAGTTTTACGAGTCCACTCGATACCTATGAAACAAATATTCAAGGTACTTCACGCGTTTTAGAAGCACTGCGTCATCATAAAAAAGATGCCATCATTCATGTGTGCGCGTCTTCTGAAGTCTTTGGACGCGTACCTAAAGAAAAATTGCCGATTACCGAAGATTGCACGTTTCATCCAGCGTCTCCTTATGCCATTTCAAAAGTCGGTACCGATTTAGTTGGGCGTTTTTATGCAGAAGCGTATCAAATGAAAATCATGACGACGCGTATGTTTACACACACGGGCCCCCGACGTGGTGATGTATTTGCAGAATCTACGTTCGCTAAACAAATCGCCATGATTGAAAAAGGCATGATTCCACCGGTGGTGAAAGTCGGTAATTTAAACTCATTAAGAACAATCGCCGATGTGCGTGATGCCGTGCATGCCTACTATCTTTTAGTTACCCATCATCCTATTGGGGGTGAGTTTTATAATATTGGCGGTACGTATAGCTGCACCATTGAAGATCTTCTCAACCATCTTATCTCGCTTTCACCCATGAAAGACGAGATTAAGGTGGAGATCGATCCAGAGCGTCTGCGTCCCATCGATGCTGATTTGCAGGTGCCTGATACGGCGAAATTCGAGCGTCACACGGGTTGGAAACCTGAAATTTCCTTTGAAAAGACCATGCAAGATCTATTAGATTATTGGCGTGATAGACTACGTCATAGCGA
>MGYG01000093.1 GCA_001801635.1 Gammaproteobacteria bacterium RIFCSPHIGHO2_12_FULL_43_28 | reverse complement strand
TGCCGGAATGACATCAAATTCTGCATTACAAAAAGTAAAACGTTTATTCAACGCAAAAAAAGCGGGACACACGGGTAGTCTCGATCCCATTGCAACTGGCATGTTGCCAATTTGTTTTGGTGAAGCCACTAAGTTCTCTCAATTTTTATTGGATTCAGACAAGGTTTATCTCGTTACCGCAAAACTTGGTATCGAAACCACCACAGGCGATAGCGAAGGTGACATCACTGCAACGTGTCCTGTAGAAAAGATTACGCAAGAACGTTTCACCGAAGTAATGCGGCAATTTATAGGCACGATTGAACAAGTGCCGCCGATGTATTCTGCGATTAAACATCAAGGCACACCCTTGTATGAATTGGCGCGCAAAGGCATTGAAGTTGAACGCAAATCACGTGAGATACGTATTCACTCATTGTCTTTGGAAAACGTTGCAAATGATGAAGTCACGTTTCGTGTGCACTGCACCAAAGGAACGTATGTTCGCACATTGGTAGCAGATATTGGCAAAGTGCTTGCATGCGGTGCGCATGTTATCCAGTTAAGACGCCTGGCAGTGACACCGTACAGCGAGGCGCCAATGTATACGATGCAGACATTGGCGGCAATCATGGAGCGCGAAGGTCAAGCAGGCTTGCAAGCATGTTTATTACCAGTAGAAACATCAGTGCAAATTTTTCCAGCCGTTAAATTATCACAATCAGCTGTTTTTTATCTGCGGACAGGCCAATCTGTTCGTGCAACCTTTCCCATCGGCAGCTCACTCGTGCGTTTAATGTCAGATGATTCACACTTTTTAGGTATGGGTGAAGTATTGCCGGATGGCCGCATCAAGCCACATCGAATGTTATCAACGCATGAAAAAGCCTTGTTAGCTGATGTGAGTTGATGTTTGCATTCAGCAACGAGGTTTGGTGGATCTTGTTGCCGATGGCAAAAAAGAAGAAGCTGGTGTAGCCCGGATAGAGCAGAGCGAAATCCGGGGAATAGATCGCTAAATCGATCTTCGATGCCGCAGGAAATTCGTCGTTGCGAGGCTTAAGAGCGTTTAGCCGAAGCAAGAGGCAGTCGAAAACTGGATTGCCACGCCCGCAAAAAACGCGGGCTCGCAATGACGGGTGAGCAGTTACTAATAAATCAATGGTCGGCTCAGTCGCTTTTCAAGCACTTTCAGTGGTGAAAGTGCTGGGTCTTGCATCGCTTCAACAGGCAAATAAAATGTTTGCTCTAACACATATTGACCCTGCATGGCAGCATGCGAGACATGGTCCGTTTGTACGATCCAAGCGCTTCCCGGTGGGAAGCGCACTTCTTGTTGATTGGCCTTTCGCTGATAATCATCATCCGCTTTCATTTTATCGTGCATGTTTAGCATGTAATGATCATAAGGGGTGCGATAGCTTTTGGTTATCTTCAGTAGTCGCAGTAATCTCGCATAGCCTTGCCAGGGTTTTTTAATTTCAGGTAAAAACCTGTCGGCGACTTTTTCAAACGGCTCACCCACCCGCCAGATACGATCTTCCCCATTCGGATTGATATTACAAAATACCCGTAAAATACGTTTGCCTTGATTGGGGGCTGAGGGGAATGCATCCACATGCAAGCGCTTGTCATCTTTACGATACGATGATTTGCGGTCTGATACTTGTATGGGTCTAAAGCTCGTACGCGCCATGACGAGATGACCAGTGTAGTGGGGTAAGAGTTGCTTAATCAGGCAGTTAGCGTAGTGCGAGTAGCGCGATAAGAAGGCCTTTAATTGGGCGTGCTCACTGTCGGTTAATCGTTGCACACCCCAAAGTTTGTCTCTTTCTGCATGATAACTAATGTTTTTTGTTTTGGGATCCGCATGTTGGGTCGATAAAAAGTGTTTTTCATCCTGAAGCAGGGAGAAAGCGAGTTCGGGTAGAAAGAGAATTTGACCATTTTCCAAGCGTTGAGTGGCTTTGGTTTGAATGTCAGGCGCAAAAGCAGTGTTCCAATCTTTTGCTGCGATGGGGAATAACATATAAGACTAACTCATAACGACTGGTGAAGTGGGCTATTCTACGCCCTAAAGAATGGAAATGACAAGGCGGGGGAAATGAAGCCATTCCTGCTCAGAGAGTGCGGGAATGGCATTCTTCTTTTGATAGAAACCCACATCAGCTCAGGTTCGTGCCGCAACCGCGCGGTACTAACCTGCCATTGGCTCTGCCAATTCCGTTACAAACGCAACACCCAATTTTGCGTAATCTGCCATGTGAGTAAGCGAGAGATTGCCCATCGTATCATTGGTGGTGTGAATGTAAGGATTCATATTATCGAATGACGCTTCAAAGGCGATCGCTGCTGGATAACCATTTTTAGTCCAGGTGGCATGGTCACTGCAAGCATAACCACAGCTAGAACGTCCCACAGGTCGTTTTACGTAAGTCTGGATCAAGGTTTCAAAGTAATTTGTTAGGCCTGGATCAACGTAATCTGTCATCAGCCACATGGTCGGATCGTTTTCGTACGCATAACCTGTCATATCCATGTGCATGACCGCATCCACGGGGATTTTTTTCGCTTTGAAATCTTTGACAACATAACCTGAACCCACTAAGCCTTCTTCTTCAGCAGCGTACCAGACGAAATAAATAGGCTTATTAAAATGCATCCCGCTTGATAATAAGACGCGAGCTGTTTCAAGCACTGTCACTGTTCCTGAGCCGTCATCGTCGGCACCAGGTTTTTTGCTGTAATTACTGTCCAGTGTATCCATGTGACCGCCAACCACGATGCCTGCCCCGGTTGCATTGCCAAATTTGACGACGAGCGATGGTTGCTTGTAACGTTTGCCGGTGTCAATAAAATAAGTGCTGACATCATCACGATGATTTGCAGCTGCAATGGCTTCAATTTGCGTTTTAAGCCAGTTTGCTGCCTTGACGCCATTATCAGAATTTGCATAGCGGTCTTTGAAATTCGTGAGTGTGGTCAAATCGCCCCACATGTCTTCCGGGTTAATGGTTTTCAGTAATTGGTTCACTTGTTTTTCATATTTTATATCATAAGAACTGCGTTTTGCAGCCTGCGCAGGTTGAGTAAAGGATGCAAGAAAGGCTTTTGTTTCACTGGTTGAAACTGATTTTTTCGCAGTCAATGTTTCATAATCATCGGTCACATTAATGAATCCACCGCAGGGTTCTTTTTGTTTGGTTTTGGCTTCCATTAATTTAGTTAAGCCTATTTTATTCGTATCAAGCAAAACAAAATTAGTCAGCTTTGCAAGTATTTTGAAATCACCACTCGCATTTTTTAAAAGACAGGCAGGGGCGATTAGAATTTCTTTGTTCGTTGCACTTGCGAAGGTGGTTGTTGATAAGCTCGCTGTTAATGCAACAGTCAGTAGTGCTAACGGTTTAAGTTTTCCTAACATCATTGATTGCTCTCCATAAAAAGATAGGTTTAATGTAACTACTCGCACGTCTGCGAGCCCGCGCTTTCTGCGAATGCTACAATCCAATTATTAGTGGATTGCTTCGGCTAGACGCTCTTAAGCCTCGCAATGACGAGCGAGCAGTTACGTTTTAATTTCCTCGCACTTTATCTATCGTGCTCTGCAATTCGCCAAGACTCATTTCGCCAGGCACGAAGACAAGTTCTTCTAATGTTGTTGCATTAGTTTTACCAATAAAAACAGCGGGGGTACCAATTAGTTTTAACTGTTTAGCTAATTCAATATTCGCATCGAGTTGATGATGTATGGTTTTTGATACCATATCAATTTGCAATTTTTTGACATTGATGCCATTTTTTTTCGCGATGTCAATGATGCTTTCTTCTGTTAACAAGGTATCGCTGGTTAATAATGCATGACTTAGCGTTGCATATTTACCTTGCTTATTCGCAGCGAGTGCTGCACGTGCGGCTAATTCTGAAATAGGCCCGCGAATGGGAATGTCCTTATAAACAACACGAACATCCGGATTGATTTTGATGATAGATTGAAGCACCGGCGCCATGACAATACAGTGTGAGCATTGATAATCAAAAAACTCAACGACAGAAATAGTGCCTTTGGGGTTGCCACCAACCGGATTATTTTTTTGATGCAGTAAGTCATTGACCGGTTGCGCGTAAACCGAGAGCGGTAGTGCAAGGAACAGAAAAGCAGAAAAAATTTTCCTTAATAGGGATGCCATAAAGCCTCCTGTTTGACGCGCTCACGCGAGCGCGTCATGGCGTGCGATGGGCTTACTTGCTTGCTTTATCAATTTCACCTTGTAATTGAGTTTTATCTAATTGACCAGGGATGTAATTGATAGTTGCATTATCTTTTGTTGCATTGGTTTTACCAATGAAGAAAGCAGGCGTACCAAACAATTTTAAGTTTTGCGCAAGTTGGTAAGTTGCTTTAATTTGGCTATTGACGCTTTCATCATGCATGTCTTTTTTCAGCTGCTCGACATTAAGCCCCGTCTCTGTCGCGATTTTCAAGACAACTTCTTGGCTGAGTGGTTGTTTTGACGTGAGTAAAGCATGCTGGAAAGGTACGTATTTATTTTGCTTATTGGCCGCGAGTGCCGCGCGTGCTGCGTATTCAGATATTGGTCCGCGGATAGGAAATTCTTTAAAAACTATACGCACCTCTGGATTAGCTTTGACGACGTCTTGAATAACCGGTGCCATGTCAACGCAATGTGGGCATTGATAATCGAAGAATTCAACCACGGTCACTTTACCATTTGGATTGCCGGCGATAGGGTCATTTGCCTGGCGGAATAATGCATCCACATATTGTGGGGCATTCTTTTGGGTTTGTTTGACCGTTTGCTCGGCTTGTTCGTATTGTTTGCGTTGGTAACCCTGTACTGCTTCGATAATGATTTCAGGGTTTTCTGACAAATATTGTTTTACGACTTGCTCAATTTTTGCTTTTTCAGCAGGGGCGACGGTGACTGCTTTTGTTTCGGCAAAAGCAAGGTTGACTGTGCTTATGAGTGCAGCAATGAGAGCGATGTTGGTAAATTTTTTCATGTGAATTCCTTCCTGAGATACAAATGATGGAACGATCATAACAAACCACCTAGGATTGATAAAGCGCCGCGGCGATTTTTTCGAGGCGTCTCTTTTTAATTTCATCGCCCAAGGCCTGATCTTTGAAGCCTTGCTCAAGCAGTGGCGCAACATCAATTACGCTTGCTTTAGCAATCGCGCTCAACCAGGGAGCATCAAACGTTAAATGGCTGCTGCTCGCAATGGCGCTGCAAGCAATGAGGAATTTAGCAAAGCGATCTTCGCGGCGGTAATAATCGAGGGAAGTGAATAAAGCGAGCAGATCATACTCGGAAAGTAGTTTAGCTTGCAAGGCTTTTTTGTAATGCGCACTCGTTAATTTCGCGAGTTCTTGATGTACATTTGGAACACGATAACGTTTGCAAATGTCACTTAAGGTTTTTTTATCGGGCAGCGCATGCATGAGGGCGGCGAAGCGAATGGCGCTATCTTGCGTTAATGTTGCTGCTGCTTTCAGTGCAAGCATCTCGGGACTATCCATGGTGAGGGAAGGGAATAAAATGGATAATGCTTCGCATTGATCGAGTACCGCAAAAAATTCCGCTGGGTTTGGTTCAGATAGCGCACGCTCTAATTCTTTCCACACACGTTCGGCAACGAGCGCATTCACTTCACCGGCTTTGACCATTTGCTGCATGAGTTTTACGGTTTCAGGTGCTACACGAAAGCCAAGATGGGCATAACGCGCGAGGAATCGCCCAATACGTAATATTCGCACCGGGTCTTCGGCAAAAGCGGGGGAGACATGACGCAAGATTTTTTGTTCTAAATCTTTTTTGCCATGGAAAGGATCCACCAGCTCCCCTTCCGGCGTTTCTGCCATCGCGTTAATGGTTAAATCGCGGCGTGATAAGTCTTCTTCAAGCGTCACGTCTTTTGAAGTGTCAAACGTAAAGCCTTTGTAACCGGGGTTGATTTTGCGCTCCATGCGGGCGAGCGCATATTCTTCCCCTGTTTTGGGATGCAAAAAGACGGGGAATTCTTTACCGACTTGGCGATAGCCCGCTGTTAGCATCTCCTCGATGGTCGCGCCAACGACCACCCAATCCTGCTCTTTAACGGGTAACCCAAGTAATTGATCGCGAACGGCTCCCCCGACCAAATAAATTTTCATGTATGATATATCCTTTCACTGGATGACCGATTCTACATGCATAACGTAAACGAAAATAATCATACCGGAAACCGACGCGGGCTGGTTATCTCTTATTTCGGCAATAGTGTCGCAGTTGAGGCGGAGGGGGCGGTCTATCAATGTCATTTGCGCCGTAATCAGGAGCTCCCTGTCGTTGGCGATGAGGTCATTTGGCGTGAAGAGGGTCAAGAATCGTATATCGTGGTTAGTATTCTGCCGCGCCGATCGCTTTTGACACGGGGTGATAGTCGAAAAAAAGCAAAGCCAATCGCGGCCAATTTGGATGCGCTGGTGATTGTGATGGCGCCTCCGCCGATCTTTTCTGCCTATTTAGTTGATCGCTATGTAGCCGCCGCTGAACTCTTATCCATACAGCCGATTATTGTCTTGAATAAAACGGATTTAATGAATGAAGCAGCTCAAAAAGCAGCGGATGCGCTGTTGGATTCCTACCGTGCCGTTCCTTACCCCGTGGTTTTATCGAGTATTTATCGTCCTTTGAGTCTTAATGATTTGACCGCCGTCCTAGCGCAAAAAACGGCCGTGTTGGTGGGACCTTCAGGCGTAGGCAAATCATCGATTATCGCCTCCCTCAGTGAGGAAGCTATTCGGGTTGGTACCGTGTCTGAAAAAGGGGCGGGGAAGCATACCACGACCGCGACTCGTCTTTATCATTTGCCGGGCGGTGGCCGTTTGATTGATTCGCCTGGTGTGCGCGAATTCACCCTCTGGACCGTCACAAAAGAAGAAGCATTAAAGAGCTTTAAAGAATTTACGCCGTATACGAGTGCGTGTAAGTTCCGCGATTGCCAGCACTTGGCCGAGCCAGATTGTGCCGTGAAAAAAGCGGTGCAACTTGGTAAAATCAGTGCCAAACGATATGAAAGTTACCAATTATTAATGAAAGAAGCAGAAAAAAAGCGATAAAGCCCATGACGTCCTTAAAAACCCCCGCCGAGTTGCCTGATCAGGCATTCCGTATTCGAAGTTTTGTCCGTCGCAGTGGTCGCAGGACAGAGGCGCAAGAGCGTGCGCACGAAGCCCTTTGGCCGCAATTTGGGTTGACGGTTGGTGCGGGGCTCCTCGATTTAGAGGCTTGCTTTGGCCGCGAGGCCGAGCGTTTTCTTGAGATTGGTTTTGGCATGGGGCAATCGTTACTCGCGATTGCAAAAGCGGCACCTGATAAAGATTTTATTGGCGTTGAAACACATCGCTCAGGCATTGGTTCGCTGCTACTCGGTGTAGAGCAAGCAGCATTAACGAATCTCAGGGTGTACGATGCTGATGTAGTTGACGTGTTGGCGAAATGCATTCCTGATGCGAGCCTTGCTGGCGTGCAACTCTTTTTCCCCGATCCGTGGCAAAAGCGCCGGCACCATGCACGCCGTTTAATTCAGGCTGATTTTATTAATACGTTGGCCACCAAATTAAAGCAAGGCGGTGAATTGCATTTAGCCACCGATTGGGAAGATTATGCGATATATATGATGCGCATCATGGCAAAGGCAGATAATTTTATTAATCTCGCAGGGATTCACGCATATGCAGCACGTTCACCTTTCCGTCCCATTTTAACAAAATTTGAAAAGCGCGCGCTGCGTGAAGGCAGGCAGATTTGGGACATGCAGTTTAGTTGCTAGCTTGTCATGCCAGCCGCGCGTTTTTTGCGCATGGCATCCAGAAACTAATAAAAGCCTGGATGCCAGCTTTCGCTGGCATGACAAATCGTTTATCATCCAGAAGAGAATGGGGTCAAATCTTGACATCGGACATCTAAAAACATCGATGCGACAGAGATGTCCGATGTCAAGATTTGACCCCATTCTTCCCATTCTTCATCCAGGGCGATGCACGCGTATACACAGGAAGAATTGACATGCAAAAAAGGATCTTAAAACCCCTCACTTTATTCACTTTTCTAAGCAGCATGGCATTTAATGCCCACGCGGTTGAGCCGGGTTTTTATTTGGGATTGATGGCAGGGCCTGCAATAAATGATGCGAAAAATAAATCGGTGCTTTTTGGCAATGGCAGCGCCACCACAACCACAGCAACACCCTCCTCAACTAAAAATTTCGGTGGCCGGCTATTTTTAGGATACAAGTTCATACGGTTTGCCGCAGTAGAATCTGGGTTTTCATTTTTTTCTCCCATTCGCTATCGAGCCAACTTAACGACTGGTAGTAATAAACCCGTTGCATGGTTTGGCACCATCGATTTTTCTGGTAAAGGCTCTTTGCCCTTCTACGGCTTTGAAGTGTACGGAAAACTAGGTTTAGCACTTAATAATCTTACCAAATCATCTGCTTTTGATATAGATTCACCTGATAATCCTAAAAAATCAAATATCTGGACCTTTGGCCCAATTTACGGTGTGGGGGCTAACTACACGTTAACGCAAAACTGGGTAGCAGATCTTGCAGTCAACCGCGTTAACATTGGAGATGTCGTCGGCACTATTACTTTCTACACACTCGGTGTTTCCTACCACTTTGTTGATGTGTATTGCGGCCAGTTTTTGTGTTAAGGCGGCGGCAAAAACATCGCGATCAAATTATTTAAAAACGGCGCGCCTTTTTGAGAGGCGCACAATTTTTCTGTATCGTCTACTAACAAACCTTGTTGTTTTGCTTTTTCGATGCATGGAGCGATTTCAGTGAGTGCAACACCGGTTCGCTCGGTAAATAGCGCGGCGTTAACACCGTCGGTTAAGCGTAATGCATTTAACATAAATTCAAAAATGCGATCGTCCTTGGCGATAGTTTGATAATTAATTTTATTTCTTGTTGCTGCATCAAGATACGCCTTAGGATGTTTTACTTGTGAGAAGCGAGTGATGTTGCCATCTTGATCCGTCATTTTGCTATAAGCACCCGCGCCAATGCCAAGATAATCACCGAATTCCCAGTAATTGATATTATGTTTGCAGTATTTATTTTCTTTTGCATAAGCCGACACTTCGTACTGTTTGAAATGATGTTGTTGTAATAATTTTTGTCCCGCCAGTTGAATATCCCAAATAGCATCATCTGCCGGTAACAAAGGCGGTTGGTGATGAAAGAAGGTGTTGGGTTCTATCGTTAATTGATACCAGGAAAGATGCGTTGGTTGAAATGAAAGCGCTGTGGTTAAATCAAATAAAGCATCCTCTATGGTTTGTTGCGGCAAACCAAACATTAAATCTACATTAAAATTAGTAAATCCAGCGCCTTTCGCAATTTCAATCGCACATTCTGCTTCTTTGCCGTGATGAATTCTGCCCAGTATTTTTAATTTTTCATCTTGAAAACTTTGTATGCCAAGGGACAGTCGATTAACACCCGCATCACGAAATCCACTAAAACGATTTTGTTCGATAGCACCGGGATTTGCTTCCAGGGTGATTTCAATCCTTTCGTCAAAGGCGATGCGGTTTTTAACGCCGGTGAGAATGGCTGCTATTGCTTCCGCTGAAAATAAACTGGGCGTGCCGCCACCGAAAAAAATACTTTTCAGCGGACGATCGTGGATACGCGGAAGCTGCTGATCAAGATCATCCATCAGAGCGTCAACATACGCTTTTTCAGGCAGCTCGCCTTTTTTTTCATGCGAATTAAAATCGCAATACGGACACTTCCTGATACACCAGGGAAGGTGAATATAGAGAGATAATGGCGGCAAATTCGTTGGCATCATGGTTTTCAACAGTTAGAATATCGCCTGCTGGTAAGTATTGGGTTAACAGCTCAAATAGTGGGCATTATATACCAAAAGAAGGAATCCAAACATGAGAAAACGTATCAAAGTCGCCATCACCGGCGCGGGTGGTCAAATTGGTTATGCACTGGTATTCCGCGTTGCCTCCGGCCAAATGTTTGGGCCAGACGTTGATCTTGAGCTCAACTTGCTTGAATTACCGCAAGCCCTTCCTTCGCTCTTAGGCGTTGCGATGGAACTTGATGATTGCGCCTTCCCCTTACTCAAAAAAGTGACGGTCACCTCCGATGTGAATGAAGCGATGAAGGAGGTGAACTGGGCAGTTTTAGTCGGTTCAGTGCCGCGCAAAGAAGGCATGGAACGCTCTGATTTATTGAATATCAATGGCAAAATCTTCACGACACAAGGTCGCGCGATTAATGAGAATGCGGCGTCTGATGTACGTGTCTTTGTTGTCGGTAACCCATGTAATACCAATTGCTTGATCGCCATGAATAATGCGCCTCAAGTACCGCGTGATCGGTTTTATGCGATGACCATGTTAGATGAATTGCGTGCGCGTACCCAGATCGCCCAAAAAGCAGGGGTAGATGTCACGGCAATTACTCAAATGACGATTTGGGGCAATCATTCCTCGACCCAGTACCCCGATTTTTATCATGCGAAAATTAATGGCAAACCCGTACCGGAAGTCATTACTGATACCAATTGGTTACAAAATGAGTTTATTCCACTTGTGCAAAAACGCGGCGCGGCGGTCATTAAAGCGCGCGGTGCATCCTCAGCGGCATCTGCGGCCAATGCGGCGCTCATGTCGATTTATCACTTAACACATGACACGGTACAAGGCGAAACATTCTCAGTGGCTCGTTGTTCGCAAGGTGAGTACGGTGTCGATGAGGGATTGATTTTCTCTGTTCCTTGTCGTACCGAAGGCGGTGCGCTCAAAGTGATTACCGGTTTAACGCATAATGCGTTTGGTGAAGAGAGAATGAAACTCACCCTCGATGAATTGCGCAGTGAACGTGATGCGGTAAAAGCATTGGGTTTGATTTAGGCCCACCACGCCAGTAAACCCATCAGTAAAAGACCCGTGAGCAGGCTGAGAAAGGCGAGCCTGCTTTGTGTAACGCTCGCATCGTGATGATGAAACCGCACATGGTGCAGTGTCGACATATACAAGAAAGTGCCCGCCACAAATGCATTAAAGATCGCTTCAATCAGTACACTTCCTGACATTTTAAACTGACTGACGGCAGTGCCGAGCAGAATGCCGATAGGTGTCATCAATGAAAAGAAAATGATAACAAACAAAATACGCTTTATCGGCAATTGGTGACGTAATAAAAGAACGCAAAGCGCAAAACTCTCCGAGCCTTTGTGCGCCATGATAGCGATAAATATCATCAACGCTTCGGGGAACGTGGGGACGAGTCCAAGTGCTGCACCTTCTGCTAATGCATGAATAATCAGGATAAGTGCAAAAACATAAGGGATAGAAGATTGCGAGAGCCGTTCTTTTTGTGGCACGAATTGTTCTAAAAATTGTAAAAATAGAAAACCAGCGATGCAAATAAATTCTGGCAATGGATAGCTCAGTGCGGGGTAAACGTCGCGAAACCCACGAATGGAATCGGGCAGCATATGAAAAAAGGAAGCCCCCAGGAAAATGCCGCTGGCAAAGGCTTCGCCTAGCTCAATGGATTCTGGATGTTCGAGTGCGCTGCGTCTGCGTAACGGGTAAATGATAGTGGCAATGCTTGCAACAAAGACCAGTAACGCCGCGATAGTTTGGAAATTGAGTAAATTCACAAGTCATGCCCGCTTAAATACTTAAGAGTAATCGTAATGGGAAATAAGGGTTCGTGCTAGAGGAAGGTGGTGATTATTTTGCTGTGCCAGAAACCGCTTCGCATTTAATCGTATGAGCGCTATAATTTTACGTATGGATCTTACGATTATTCAGAAAATTGCAATTTGGGCTATCCCTATTCTTTTCGCCATTACTTTGCATGAAGTGGCACACGGCTGGGTAGCGTCCTGGTTTGGTGATCAGACAGCACGTTTTTCCGGCAGACTTAGTCTCAATCCTCTTCGGCACATCGATTTAGTTGGTACGATTTTAATTCCTCTTTTGATGCTCGTTGTCAGTAATTTTATCTTCGGTTGGGCAAAGCCGGTGCCGGTTGATGCACGCAACATG
>MGYG01000092.1 GCA_001801635.1 Gammaproteobacteria bacterium RIFCSPHIGHO2_12_FULL_43_28 | reverse complement strand
CGTAACCCGGGGATATTAAGCTGCATTACCCCGTATTTCGCTCTGCTCAATACGGGCTACTAAAACCTAAAACGAGGTATACCTCCCATGCTAAACCGCGATCAAGTCTATCAATTATGCTTTTTCAGAAAATGTCCTGATAACATTTTTAATGAAGATCAATTTCCACTCGATCTTCTTAAGCAAATCAGCTATTTCCACGACCCCGACGCAGATCAACTCGTGCAGCTGATCGCCGATGGCAACAAAGATGCAGCGAAAAAATTGCTGGATAAAAACCCACGTTTAGTATTGCAAGCAGCAAACGTTGTGACACCAGGTGGGATGACATTAAAACGTATCATGCCTTATGAATGCGCGTTAATCGGTGATCCTGATATGGCGCTCATGGTAGGTGACTATTTTGAAAAGATTGAGCTAAAAGATAATTCAATAAAGAAAGAAGATTTTGTCAATGAATGCAAAAAACTGCGCGAAGAGCAATTCAAACGCTATGAGCAAGCGATTGATAATATGCTGAATGTGAAGTCATATGACTTCACCTCGCTCATCAATATTATCAAGAAGAGTTCAGCACAAGATGTCACGGCGGAATTAGATCACACAGAAAACCACCAAAGCAAACTCCGCACGGCATTGGAAGCATTCCGAAAAGTGTTTGCACCGGTTGAGCTTAAAAAAGCCCCCGAGCAAATTGAATATATTGGTTTTATCGATGCGAGCTTGTTACAAATCCTTAAGATACTCAGTGATGAATGGAATACATTAAGTAATTATGGAAGCAATTATGATAAATGCGATTTAGTCTGGCGTCAGTTGATAGGGTTTATTGAGCGCCGGTTGTCAGCGGTTGAGCGATTTGCCCTTGCACAGGGTGTTGATGATATCAATGGCGGTGCGATGTTAGCGAGGTCGTTAAAGTACAAATACGATAATAAAAATGAGTTTCCGTTAACACCTATTGATAATTCTCATTCTGGTCTCGGTTTTGATTTTGCGGTAAGTATTTATGCAATGAGCTGCGTCGGTGTGCTGGGGGGCCGCACGGGGCGTGTGTGGGCGGAGGTCTTAAAAAACTATTTCGAGCAAAAGCAGCAGGATTTTCAGAAGTTAAGCAGCAGTTGCAACATTCATCTGCGCCGCACGAAGTAAATCGTGATACGCATAAGTCTCATCGTTGCATGATTGTTTGAGATAATTATCAAGATTAGCCCGGATTAGCGCAGCGTAATCCGGGTACATCAAGCTGCATTACCCCGTATTTCGCTCTGCTCAATACGGGCTACTATTGTCGCAATTCCGATCAGTGAGGAATACATGTGAACACTCGTGAACGATTACAACAATATGCTTATTTAATGCGGCTAGACAAACCCATTGGTATTTTGTTGCTGCTTTGGCCGACCTTATGGGCGCTTTGGCTCGCCGCACGCGGCATGCCAAATCAAACCATTTTATTTGTGTTTGTGAGCGGTGTGGTGTTGATGCGGAGCGCTGGTTGCGCCATCAATGATTTTGCTGACAGGCACGTCGATGGATTTGTTGCGCGTACAAAAACGCGTCCGCTTGCGGCGAAAAAATTAACTGCATTTGAAGCTTGCGTGCTGGCAGGCGTTTTAATGTTATGCGTATTCTTGCTTGTACTTTTATGCAATGCATTCACGATTAAGTTAGCATTCGTTGGTGCATTGCTCGCTATCATTTATCCATTTCTAAAACGTGTGACGCATTTACCGCAATTTGGCTTAGGGCTTGCGTTTGCTTTCTCAGTGCCTATGGCATTTGCAGCAGTGACAAATCAAGTAAGTGCATCAGCTTGGTTTTTATTTGCGGCAAGTGCATTATGGCCAGTCATGTATGACACCATTTACGCCATGGTCGATAGGGACGATGATGTGCGTGTCGGCATTAAATCAACGGCTATTTTATTTGGCCAATGGGATGTGATGTTGATCGCGGCCATGCAGATTATTATGTTGATGATGTTTTGCATCGTAGGCGTATTATTTTCATTGAATCACCTTTATTATTTGAGTTTGGTCATGGTTGGTATGTTATTTATTTATCAACTATGGCTGGTTAAAGACCGTGATCGAGAACGATGTTTTCGCGCCTTTTTAAATAATAATTACGTTGGTATGTTGATTTTTTCAGGGATTATAGTGGGGCTCTTATGAGAATTGTCGCGGATGCTGATATTCCATTTATTAACGAATTTTTTGCAAGCGCAGGTGATTTGATTTTAAAACCGGGTCGGCAAATGAAGCCGGCTGATGTGAAAGATGCCGATCTTTTAATTGTGCGCTCCATTACCCCTGTCAATGAAGCTTTATTAAAAAATTCGCGCGTTCAATTTGTCGGTAGTGTGACAGCAGGGCTTGATCATCTTGATCTAAATTGGCTCGCAAAAAATAATATTACGGTACGTTCTGCTGCGGGATTTAATGCGCCACCGGTCGCCGATTACGTGGTTAGCATTATTGCAGCTCTCGAGCGTAAGGGTTTATTTTTGCGAAAACATAAACGGGCTGCGATCGTTGGTGTTGGTTACGTCGGCCGATTAGTAGCTGAACGTCTTCGTTTGCTGGGGGTTGACGTTCTTTTGTGTGATCCTTTGCGCGCGGAAAACGAAGCCGATTTTAATTCAATTCCATTAACTGAATTAGCTGATCTTGATCTTATTTCATTGCACGTACCATTGACACACGATGGTGCGCATCCTACGTATCATATGATCAATGAAGATTTTTTGCAGCGCCAAAAAACAGGCTGTATTTTGGTTAATGCAAGTCGCGGCGCTGTGATGGATACAGAGGCATTTATGCGTGCGGGTGCGCATTTACATGCTTGCTTTGATGTGTGGGAACATGAGCCGCATATTGATAAAGAAGTATTGCAAACCGTATTTATTGCAACGCCGCATATTGCGGGTTATTCCGTACAAAGTAAACTTCGCGGGGTTGAGATGATTTTTACTGCAGCATGCGAACTGGGATTGATAACTAAGGCAACGTCATCACCTGTTGTAATGCCAATGCAAACCCTGCAATTTGCCGGGCTGAAACATCATTGGCAAGATGTCGTATTAGGTATCTTTAATCCACTCATTATGACAGCCATGATGCGCGAGAAATTATTACCAGCAGCTGATACGAGTGATTTGTTTGATCATTTGCGCCGTGATTTTACTTATCGGCATGAATTTGCTTACACTGAAATTAAAGGACTCGATTTACCGGAAACGGATCGAGTCCTTTTAGAAAAGATGGGGATGCGGTTTAGCGAAGTTTAATTATTTTTTTATTAAAATATATTTAACTGCGGGTCCTTTACCTTGCCTGATAATTTTTCCTGATTCGATCATCTGATTTAATTTTCGGGTAGCTGTATTCCGTGAAACATTTAAGTATTTTTCAACTTCGCCAAGCTTAATTTCTCCCCGCATATTAAATAATGCCAATAGTTTCGCGTTATCAGTGGAAAATTTGTCCTCTGCGGGTAAAAAATGAAAAATAACTTTAATACTATCCGCTCCCTCGATATATTCAGGTTTTTGAAGACCAGCTTCTTGGCAGCTTTCCAGAATGACTCTTATGCCAGTGCCTAATTTCTCTACCAAGCCGAATCGTCTTGCTACTCGGGCAAGATTTGGATTTCTTAAATAAGTTGTGCCATCGCCTAGTCGATTCAGATCGAAAAGACCAGGAAAATTTCCAGGATTGAATATTTCCAATCGATTGTCAAATAGAGCTATTTTTGTTGCGCCAGCAATCCAGTATTTTCTGTGTATTAGTGCGTTGATGATTGCCTCGCGGAGCGCAATTTCTGGAAGGATCATTTTGCCCTTTAGTTTGACGCCGAACAGTTGATATTCTCTGGTTAGCCATGATTTTATTAATTCAAAACTGATTTGTGCTTGTTTAACTAAAGACCCTTTTATCTCTTCACTTTGAATGATGTCACGACCGCTGGTTCCATGAAAACGGGTACATTGAATAATTGCTTCAGGAATATAGGAATGTGGGGTGTCGCAAAACATTAGCACACCTGCGACAGTGGGATATAGTTGTGTATTCGTAGATCCACGATTTATTAACTTTTCACTTAGTAATTTTTCTTTATCATGCACATTGTAAATACTTTTAAGCATCTCCTCTGACAGAATGCCGAGATTTGCATTAATAGTCTCTTCATCAAATACTATTCGCTTATTTTCGCGCATTAATTCATCTATATATTCTGGATTGGCTTTACGTGTGTTTGGTCCCGCTCTCAAATAGACACCGTCTGGAATGCCCTCATTTTTTATGAAAACAGGTTTTCTGAAGCTGAAAGGAACATCAATAATCATGACGCTTTCATCATTAAATCGCTTTTCATAGATTTCAACTAAAAGACCAGGGCTAGTTGTATCGTATAAGCTATTGGGAAACTCGCTATATATTCTTTCTCGTGTCTTTTCGCTGATGCCAACTATTTCTCTGGTATCATTTTCAATACCAATAATAATTTGGCCGCCAATCCCATTTGCAAACGCGACACACGTCTTTATTAAATTAATAAATTTGGGAGGTTGGGATTTAAACTCGAGCGACTTGGATTCTCTTTCCGGGTAAATATATTTTTTTTTCATTTCATTAAACCGTAATTATTGTACCAATTGCACTAAGTATACATTAATTGCACCAATTGCACCAGAAATCTTCTGATTGCACCAATTGCACCAATTTAGCGATAATTGCACCATTTGGCGCAATTAAACAATAAACCGGGTCGATATATCCACGCAGGGAGCTTTGGATATAGGTGAGGTAAGTGCCGATTTAGGACCAGTTAATAAAGCTCATCCAGAATTTGACTACCGCTATCAGTGATTGGGTTATCTTCAGGCAGCGGTTCTTCGCCAGGCAAATAAGGCAGCATAAAGTATTCAAACATCGCATTGTGATTATTTGCATTTGCACGCTGACCAGTGTCTGTATCAATCCGGATGTTCACAATGCCGGGTGGTTGTTCGAGCGGCACTTCTTGCTTGCCTTTCAAGGCAGCTTCAATAAATTCCATCCACATGGGTAGCGCTGCTTGGGCGCCGTATTCGTGCAAGGATTGAGGCTGATCAAACCCCATCCAGCTAACCGCGACAACCTCTGAGTTGTAACCAGCAAACCAGGCATCTACCTGGTTTTGGGTAGTACCGGTTTTGCCAGCAAGGTCCGAGCGACCCAAGTTTTTGGCAAGTTTTGCGGTTCCGCGCTCAATCACATCTCTTAAAGCCGAGGTAACAAGGAAGGCATTCTGCGGCGTAATGACACGGGGTGCTGCGGCGACATTCGGGTCGCAATTCTCGCTGCACGCAATTAAGGGCTTAGCTTGGTAGACTACTTGTCCTTGTGAGTCATGAATATTGTCAATCAGGAAGGGCACCACTTTCATGCCGCCATTGGCAAAGATGGCGTAAGATTGCGCCATTTGTAATGGGGTGACAGTTGCGGTACCAAGCGCGAGTGATAAGCCTTGTGGTAGTTGGGAAGTGACAAAGCCAAATTTCTTTAGATGGTCAACCGCATAAGGGACGCCAATTAGCGCTAAAATTCTGATCGATACCAGGTTGCGGGACTTAATTAATGCTTCGCGCAAGCGTGTTGGGCCATAGAATTTATGGTTAACGTTTTGTGGACGCCAGAGGCTGTTGTCGACAGGGTTTTCGATAATGATAGGCGCATCGTTAATCACTGTCGCGAGGGTATAACCTCGTTGTAGTGCGGCTGAATAAATGAATGGTTTAAAGCTTGAACCAGGTTGACGTTCAGCGCTAATAATGCGATTGAAATTACTATGATGGAAATCAAATCCGCCCACCATGGCTTCAATGGCGCCATTTTTAGGATTGAGCGCGACAAGTCCTGCTTGTGCCTTGGGGATTTGTGAAAGCTGGTAATCACCTTTTTTAACTTCCTGAATGCGAACAACATCACCCAGTTTAACGATTTGTTGCGGGCTTTTTGGTCTTGCGCCGAGATAATCAGCGTTGATTTGTTTGCGTGCCCAAGAGAGGCGCGACCAGGGAATAATAGTCAAATCACCATCTTCTCTCAAGACCGTGATGGTGTTGCTGGTCATTTCAAAAACAGCAGCGGGTAGTAGTCCGCCGACCGCAGGCATGGTTTTTAATTTTTCTTCCCAAGCGTCCATCGTATCAAGTGAGGGATTGCCCAGATTTTCACTGGGGCCGCGATAGCCATGGCGTTGGTCATAGGCCAGTAAGTTGTCGTGAACGGATTTATTGGCCGCGTGCTGTAACTTACTGTCAATGGTTGTGTAAACCTTAAAACCATCAGTATAAATATTGTCGCCATACATTTGTTCGAGTTGCAGGCGAACGAGTTCTGCGACATAAGGCGCATCAATATCATTAGGTAAGTCATGATAGCTAGCGGTGACAGGCGCGCGAATCGCTTTTCTATATTCTTCATCCGTAATGTAATTTTGCTCGTACATGTTCGTTAACACGTGGTTGCGGCGACGAATGGCAGCATCGGGATCAGCAAGTGGATTGAGCGCTGAGGGCGCCTTGGGAAGGCCTGCAATCATGGCGTATTGAGCAAGCGTTAACTCTTTTAATGGTTTGCCATAATAGATTTCAGCAGCGGCACCGACACCGTAAGCGCGGTTACCTAAGAATACTTTGTTTAGGTATAACTCAAGGATTTTTTCTTTTGAAAGTGAATTTTCAATTTTAAGTGCAAGCAGGATTTCGCGAATTTTCCGTGTAAAGGTTTTATGCCGTGTCAGATAAAAGCTGCGCGCGACCTGCATGGTAATAGTGCTGCCGCCCTGGACTTTTCGGCCTGTTACTGCCAATTGCACGGCGGCACGCACGAGTCCTTGCAAATCAACGCCATTATGCTGGAAGTAGCGCTGATCTTCAGTGGCAAGAACAGCATTGATTAATGGGCGTGGAATGTCATGATAAGGAACGGGGATACGTCTTTTCTCACCAAAGGTATCAATGAGTTTATTATCTAATGTGTAGATTTGTAAGGGGACTTGAAGTTGTACGGTCTTTAGCTCATTGATGTCGGGTAATTCATATTCCATGTAATAAAGGACGCCGGCTGTCAGCGCGCCAATTGCTAAGAGGGATAGCAATAGGAGTAATCGAAAGATGCCAAAAATATAGTTCATGTGCGCAAAAAGCCTTGCAATTTAAGAGGCAAAGAGTATATTAGCATCGCTTAAGTCCAGCAACCCGTCTGATTAAAATAATTGTAACAGCCTTCCTTATAGATAACCATTGGCTGTGTTGATCTTAATTCTCTCCCTCTTTCGCTTCACCAGCTTGCAGATCCGTGTTTTACGCGCGTTGCAATCATTCATCTTCGTACGCTTATTCATTTTTTTCATAATCATTAAGGAGTTATCCGTGAAGTCTGCTTTGTTTAGAAAGCCGGCCCTGGTTGGTCTTGATATTCAGCCGGGTAAAATTCGCCTGGTTCAACTCGCGATATTCAAGTCTCATTATCGGATTGATCGCATCGCTCGCCGCGATTTACCCGTTGGTGTATTTCGTGATGGTGTCATTTGTGATTGGGGTGGTTTACAGCAGGAATTAGCCGCATTTGTTTCAGTATGTGATCTGACGAGTGCGGCGGCAGCGGTTAGTCTGCCAAGCCATCTGGTACGTACCGACCACATTCAAGTGCCAACCGGCTTATCGCGGCAAGAAAAGGAAGCGGCGATTTGGGGGGCAATTAAGGCGGACGCATCTCATCCCAAGGCGGCGCTATCCATTGATTTTGTCGAATTACCCGCGGATGATTCGGGTTATTCATCAGTATTTTTCGCGGTTGCGCAAGAAGCGTATCTGACGAAGTTAATCGACTGTATGAAGCGTGCCGGTCTATTCCCTAAAATCATCGATATTGATCGTTATGCCACACTGCGTGCGGCTTCATTTGCGCGGCAAGCGCAACTCAGTGATGGTACTAGCGCGTTACTGCATTTATGTGATGGTACTGCATCCCTGATTATTTTCAATGCGGATGATATTTTGTTTCATCAACAATGGTTGCTGGACGAGCATTTGATAAATGAGACAGTGCAACGCTATCTCGATTTTTATAGCACCATGCATCCGGCATCATCCGTGCAGAGGTTGCTATTTTGCGGCAGCCCGCTTCATTACGGTTGTCTGCGTGAAATGCGTGTTAATGGGCAGTCAATATTCATTGAAAGCGTTGATCTTGCGAGCCAGATGCACGTGGCAACGCATGTCAATGATGAAGACTTTCATACCTTCAATTTTGACTATTTACTTGCTTGCGGATTAGCATTGCGTGAATTGACGCCATGGTAAACGTGAATTTGTTACCTTGGCGTGACGCACAGTATCGCTATCAATCGCGGCAATTAAAGCGCTATTTTTTAGCTTCACTGATTTTACCATTCATGGCGATGACTATTTGGTATATTCGTTTGCAGAATGAAAGCGAGCCATTGCGTGAAAAACTCAATGGTCTCAATGAGCGATGGTCAGCCTATAGAACGGCGGGACCATCAGAAGCACAAGTTCATCAAGAAGAAGTGCGGTGTGCCAAGATACAATTAATCAAGCAAACAAATAGGAAGCTAAGACAATTTTTTATGTCGTTTAGTAGCGAAGCCAGCCAAACGGTTTGTTTTACACGTGTTATGTATCATGGCCGGGATTTTATTTTTCAGGGTCGAACACAATCATCCTATGCGTTAACGGATTTTCTTAAACATTGGCATACCTCTTCGCTTTTTTCTGAGATTAAATTGCAACAATTAATAAAGTCAAAACAAAATGAAAGCATGCAGTTTCAACTAAAAGCAAATTTATGATTGAAAAATTATATCCATATCGGTTTGTCATGGCGCTCATTATGATGGTGACGGTGAGCGCTCTTTATTGGATTAATGAAATCAGTCCACTTCGCCGTGAAATAAAATCATTAACTAACAAAATAGATCAATTGGAGTTGCTTGCACCCTTATTGCAAAAAAAGGTGACTCAATTAAAGTATGTAAATAACAAAAATCCGCGTGATTTGCAGAGGATGAACGAAGATAGTTTGCAAACCTTGTTTACCTTTATTGAACGACATGATTTATCACTAGAGAATGTGATGGTGAATGATAGTTCGCGCAATCACGCACCCTTTTCAGTAAGAATGACGGTGGAAGGTGGTATTGAATCGATGCTTGCGTTTATTAATGCGATTGATAATCAGGTAGTCATGATGTCCATTTTAGATATTGATTATCAATCGGGTGATAATGGTTTGGTTAGGCTTCAACTTCATTTACAAGTGTTAAATGACATGAATCAACCTGTGGCACTAAATAAAATAGGAGTGAATAATAAACTTCAGCGACCATTTTGTGATAAAGAAGAGAATAAAATGCTAGAAAGTCGTATTGATAAAAATGAATTAACTCACTATCCCATCAAAGAAATTCGGATGATGGGCTGGTTGCAGTCTCCGCATCACCAAACTGCATTACTCTTATTGCCAAATGGCGCATTGGTAGAAGCAGTGATCGGGCAAATCATTGGTCAAGAAAAAGGATGGTTGATTGAATTAAATGAATCAAGCTTAAAAGTAAAATTACCGACGCATGAAATTATCACGCTGCACATTTCCACTTCCTAATACAAGGCGCTTTGTATGCTAATTCATTTTCGTTATTGCTTGTTGCTGATACTTTTGACGCTGTCAATGTCAAATGCAGTTGCGTATCAGATGCAACCCATCTCAATTGAGCTGAATCAAGTTGATTTAAGTGAAGCTATTCGCATGATTGCGAAAATGCTGCGTGTGAACGTCATCGTGAGCCCCTCCGTTAGTGGGCGTGTCACGCTACGATTACATAACGTTTTACCAGAAGAGGCGCTGCGAGTTTTATTGAGTAGTTACGGTTTAACAAAATGGGAACGAGGTCAGTTGTGGGTGATCGCAAAGCCCACTGAATTGGTTCAGCGTCAGGAAGAAGAAGTAAAGTGGCATACGGTGTTAGAAGAAACAGAGCCGCTTTCAGCACAACTCTGGCAGCTAAACTATGGGAATTCGCAGACGATTGCGCGTATACTGACTGACGAGCGATCATCGTTATTGTCAAAGCGTGGACGGATACGGGCAGATCAGCGAACCAATACGATTTATATAGAGGACATCGCCGAGCGGTTGCCGTCTATCCATCGTCTGGTGGCGCAGTTAGATATCCCCGTCCAGCAGATTGCCATTGAAGCACGGCTCGCAAGTGTTGATAGCGACGTAGAGCGTGAGCTTGGTTTACGTTTCGTTACTACCTCCCCGTCTAACGACGCACGCCATCCAGAGACAGGGATGCCCAGCGCGGGAAGCGGCGCTTATACGTTCGCCCTTCTCAAATTGGCTGATAGCTCATGGCTGGATGTGAAATTATCAGCACTCGAAAAAGCGGGGCAGGCTGAGCTTATTTCTAGCCCGAGCTTGTTTACAGCGAACCAGGAAACGGCCTCGATAGAGGCGGGTGAGGAAATTCCGTATCAGGAAACCAGTGAGAGTGGTGGAACGGCGGTCGTATTTAAGAAAGCGGTGTTGGGATTGAAAGTGACACCGCAGGTTTTACCGAATAATCGTTTGCTACTGCAATTGCAGATTAACCAGGATCGCCCGAGTAATAAATTAGTGCAAGGCGTGCCCACCATTAGTACGCGGCAAATTATAACAAGTGTACTTGCAAACAGTGGACAGACCGTTGTGTTAGGCGGCATATATGAGGTCAACCAGGAAACAGGGCAAGAAGGTATTCCGTTTTTAAGCCAAATACCTTTGCTCGGCCGCTTGTTTTCACAGCATAATATGCGTCGTAACAAGCGTGAATTATTAATTTTTGTAACGCCAAGAATCATGACATGAATGACGATAAGCGAAGGCATGAAAATATATTTTTAGTGGGCCCGATGGGCGCGGGCAAGACGAGCGTTGGCCGTTATCTCGCCCGAAAGCTCGATAAAACCTTCTATGATTCCGATGAGGAAGTGGAAAAGCGCGTTGGCGTGAGTCTGACCTGGATTTATGATCTCGAAGGCCATTTAGGATTTCGGCAGCGTGAAATGAAAGTGATTGATGAACTCTCTGCTTTGCATGACATTGTCTTATCAACCGGTGGCGGTTGCATTGAAACGCCCGAAGTACGTACTTTCCTAAAGGCGCGCGGCCTGGTGATTTATATGGAAGTGATGCTTAAAACGCAGCTTGACCGTTTAAAGCGTGACAAGCGGCGACCACTCCTGCAAGGCGAAAATCCGCAAAAAGTATTAATTGATTTATGGGAAAAGCGGGAACCCATTTATGAAGATATCGCTGATTTGATTGTCTTAACAGATAATCGTTCGGTGCACGATGTGTCGAATGAAATTCTCACCTGGCTTCCGAATAAGTTAAGCAGTACTTAGGTTCTGTCATGCTAGCGAAGCTTGTCATGACAACTTAATTTGTTCATTCACATACAGTGACTCAATCACATGATTCGCATGCGCAGCAACAAAGCCAGTGAAATAATCATCCCAATGCGTCTCTGGTAAGGTTTGTTGTGTCCGCTCTTTGTTTTGGTAACGCCACACAAATTCAACAAATCCTGTTGGTAGATTGATAGTGCCGTCTGCAAGTTCAATCGTTTTTACTTCACCTTCCGTTGAGCTTTGTGCGATGCCGTTCGCCTCATTTCCTTTAATGTGACCACCTTCGTTGTTAAGCGTTAGTTGCATATCATGCTCAATAAAGTGATTAAAGTCTAGAAGACAGCTAAATTGCTCATACAGATGAACGGAAAGTGTGAAGTGATTGGGTCTTCGGCCAAAAACGAGGACCCAAGCGAGTAATTCATTAAAGGCTTGTACCGTTTTAAATTCGGCGACCGTTGGTAGCGGCCAATCGCGGCCTGTTAAATAATGCAGTGTTTGTTCAATGAGGGTTTCTGCTGCGGCTTCATCAGACTGTGTTGCTTGTTGCGCAAGTTCTTTAATGTGCGTGAGGGATAGCGGTGTCGCTAAGCTTGCATATTGTAAAATGATGTTGCGCACATCGGTTGGTAATTCCTGCAAGCGAAAGTCGGCAATGACCACTTGCGGTAAGACGAGACGCGCAGGCGTATTGAAGCTGTCATTTTCGCTCAGCCACAAGAAGTCATTTTGTTTATCGGGTAAATACCCCCGTCCTTGCGCGATAAAGCCGAGGGCTTCAAATAATTCACGTAAGCAAGGAATGCCTGTGTGCGGCCCCGGGAGATCAATGATTGCAAAATGATCAAGGTAAAGTTGGGGAAGGCCTTTTTGGGCCAAACCATTTTCAATGAGCGCCGCATGCGGTGTATTTGCCCGATAAGATTCCCATAATTGATTTACGACAGCTCGGCGTATTTTTTTGAGCATGGTTTGATCACCCATATATATCTTATAATGCGTTATTTATAACACGAGATGGACTTGGTTTTCAAAAATGCGCACATGAATGGTTGAGTCTCTTCACCGCGCGAATAGTTTTTTTAATGCCGCGAGTGATCGCGTATTAACCACATCACTTTTGCTCAGCCAACCGCGTTCAGCTTGATAAATACCGAATTGCATAGTTTGTAATTGTGCGGTACTGTGTGCATCACTGGAAATCGCAATTTTAATGCCCATTTCTTTGGCGATCTTACAATAGCGGTCATTTAAATCTAGTCGTTCCGGTTGCGCATTTAATTCGAGTATGCATTTTTTATCTTTTGCTGCAGCTAAAATACGATCAATATCGATATCTAAAGCCGCCCGTCGATTGATTAAACGACCCGTTGGATGTGCCAGAATGGTAAAATAGCGATTATCCATCGCACGCATGATTCTCTCCGTTTGTTTTTTGCGTGATAAATTAAATTTTGAATGAATAGAGCAGACGGTTAAATCGAGTTCTTTTAAAATGGCATCCGGCAAATCAAGTGAGCCATCTTCTAATATGTCAAGTTCAATGGATTTTAGTACAACCAGTTTTTTTAATTTTGCATTAAGCTTATCAATCGCTTTGATCTGTTTTAGTAATGCTTTTTGATTTAATCCGTGTGCAACCGTTAAATGTTTTGAGTGATCGGTAATGGCAAGATAGTCATAACCAAGTGCTTCAGCTGCTTTTGCCATGGCTTCCAAGCTATCATCACCATCGGTTAAATTCGTGTGCGCATGAAGATCACCGCGTATGTCATCGAGCGCGATTAATGTCGGCAATTTTCTTTTTTTTGCAGCTTCTATTTCGCCCTGATCTTCACGTAGTGCGGGGTCAATGTAGGGTAAACCAACTTGACGGTAAACACTTGATTCTGTTTTACCAGCAATTTGTTTATCGCCTTTAAAGACGCCGTATTCATTGATTTTAAGATTTTTTTTGACCGCTAATTTCCGTACGTTAATGTTGTGTGCTTTTGATCCGGTAAAATAAAGCAGTGCTGCACCATAACTTTTTTGTGGCACAACACGAAGATCAACTTGAATGCCCGAATGTAATATAACTGTTGAGCGAGTCGTTCCCTGTGAGAGAATCGTGGCAATCTCATCAAATTTAACAAAGTGTTCTATCACTTTTTCAGGATTTTTTGCAGTGACTAAAATATCAAGATCACCCACCGTTTCTTTGTGCCGACGAAAACTACCCGCGCATTCAACGTGATCAGCATGCTTACATTCTTTTAGATAGTTAATCAGTGAATTTGCAATGGGAATACTGCTCGCGAGTTTGATACGGCTTGTTGCTTGTTTGAGATGCTCTATACCTTGCAATATTTTTTGTTCGGTTTTTTCGCCAAAGCCGGCTAACTTTCGTAATTTACCTTTTTCGATTGCCGTTTTTAATTCAGTCATTGTTTTTATTTTAAGTTTTTTATAGATTGCTTGTACGCGTTTGGGGCCAAGCGATTCAATTTGCATCAATTGGCTTAATATGCGCGGAAGCCGTTTTTCAGTTTGTTTTAATAAGGGCAGCTCACCGGTTCGAATAATTATTTTAATTTTTTCGGCAAGGTCCTTGCCAATGCCGGGAAATTTTGTTAAATCTTCATCTTCTGAAACAAGATCAGCGATATTTTTTCCCATGCCGCTTACAATGCGTGCAGCGTTTCGATAGGCGCGCACCCTAAACGGGTTTGCACCATCAATCTCTAAAAGATCCGCGAGTCGGTTGAATTTCTCCGCTACTTCCATGTTGTGGATAGTCATTTTTCATCCTTCATAGATCAATCAGTTTAAACACCTCATAAGCAGGGGTTTCATAGGGATGTGATTTTTTTAG
>MGYG01000091.1 GCA_001801635.1 Gammaproteobacteria bacterium RIFCSPHIGHO2_12_FULL_43_28 | reverse complement strand
TCACCATTCAACCACTTTTTATCGCGCGCACCGGATACACGGGTGAAGATGGTTTCGAAATCATTTTACCCGTCACGGAGGCTGAAAAAATTTGGGAACGTTTACTCGCAGCAGGTGTGTCGCCTTGCGGTTTAGGTGCACGTGATACCTTGCGGCTTGAGGCAGGCCTTAATTTGTATGGTTCTGATATGGATGAGACTGTGACGCCCTTTGAATCGAATTTGGGTTGGACGGTCGTGCTGGAACCAACGGATAGAAAATTTATCGGCAGAGAGGTGTTGGAAAAGCAAAAAAACGAAGGGATAAAGCGCCGTTTAGTTGGATTGGTGTTAGAAGGGCCCGGTATTATCCGTAATCATCAAAAAGTATTACTGCCGCAAAATGGCGAAGGTGAAGTAACCAGCGGCGGTTATTCTCCCACGTTGGAAAAAAGCATTGCGCTTGCGCGCGTGCCGGCTGAAATCGGTGATGCGTGTTTTGTTTCTATTCGCGATAAGCAAGTGCCCGCACAAGTCGTAAAACCGCCATTTGTTCGTCATGGCAAGAAAATGTTTTAATCTTGTCAGCTAACCATTTCAGGATGAAAAGCTATATTTATTTAATGAGGTGATGATTCATGAGCAAGATACCAGAAAAATTGAATTATACGAAAACCCATGAGTGGGTAAAAAAAGAGGGAGATCTCCTTACCATCGGCATCACCGATCATGCGCAAACTATGTTGGGTGATTTGGTTTACGTTGAATTGCCGCAATTGGAAATGAACTTAAGCGCAGGGCAAGAATGTGCTGTCGTTGAATCAGTGAAAGCCGCCGCTGATATTTATAGTCCTGTGCAGGGTGAAGTCGTTGAGGTAAATGAAGATGTGATAGAAAATCCACAACTCATCAACGAAGATCCTTATGGCAAAGGATGGATATTAAGAGTGAGGCCATTTGATCCGAAGGGCGCAAAATTATTGAGTGCAGATGAATACTCAAAAGTGGTTGCCTCAGAAGCACATTAATCCATAACGATAGAAGAAGAGGGTGAAGCGATGCCGTTTATTCCTCACACTGAGCAAGATGTTAAAGAAATGCTGAAAAATATCGGCATTCAATCGATAGAAAATTTATTTGATGAAATTCCAGCGTCCCTGACGCAAGTGTCATTGAAAGCTATTCCATCCGGTGTATCTGAGATGGCATTGCGTCAGGAAATGGCCGAACGCGCGGCAAACGATGGCGGAATGTTATGTTTTATCGGCGCTGGTGCTTACGAGCACCATATTCCAGCGGCTGTTTGGGAGATTGCAACCCGCGGCGAATTCATGACTGCTTACACACCGTATCAAGCGGAAGCAAGCCAGGGTAGTTTGCAGCTTATTTATGAATATCAAACCATGATATCGAGTTTGATGGCGCTTGATGTTTCAAATGCATCCCTTTACGACGGCGCAACGGCTTTAGCTGAAGCCATTTTAATGGCCGTTAGGCTTAGCAAAAATGGAAAAAGCAGCCTATTAATACCGCGCAGCGTGCATCCTTATTATCGTGAAGCAGTCAAATCTATCGTCGGTCAGCAAAATATCAAATTAATTGAAATTCCTTATCAAGAAACAACGGGTAAGATTGATGTTGATATGCTTTCTGCCATGATGAACGATGATATAGCGGCACTGGTGATACCACAGCCGAATTTTTTTGGTGTGTTGGAAGATGTTGACCAATTAACCGATTGGGCGCGCGAGCAAAAAATACTTTCTATTGCGCTCGTTAATCCCATTGCAACCGCACTTTTAAAAGCACCCGGTGAATGGGGCAAGGAAGGCGTTGATATTGCCTGTGGTGAAGGACAGCCACTCGGCATTCCACTGGCATCAGGCGGTCCTTATTATGGATTGATGTGTTGCCGGCAATCACACGTGAGACAAATGCCGGGACGCATTGTGGGTAGAACGGTTGATAAAGAAGGGAAGCAAGGTTTTGTGTTGACGTTACAAGCACGCGAACAACATATTCGCCGCGCAAAAGCGACTTCAAACATTTGTACTAATCAGGGTTTAATGGTAACCGCTTCCACGATTTATATGAGTTTGATGGGACCGAATGGATTGCGTCGTGTCGCCACACTCTGTCATCAACGCACACGAGAATTGGTCGATGCATTAACGACGATTCCTGGTGTTGAAGTTGTTTTCGAGCCGCCGTATTTTCACGAAGTGTTGTTAAGAGTGAATCAGCCGGTTAAAGCAGTGTTATCTGCGCTTGCGAGCGAAGGTATTCAAGGGGGATTCGCATTGAATGAGGCTTATCCTGAATTGGCTGATTGTTTGCTTCTGTGTGTCACCGAAACAAAACGAACAGAAGATATCAAACGATTTGCGCATGCATTGCGGCAAGTATTGGCTGGTAGTTTTTTAAGTGGGAGTAAAGCAGCATGTCAGGCTTAATTTTCGAAAAATCACGTCATGGTCGATTTGCAAAATCACAATGGCCGGAAGCACTTCAATCCTCTATCGCAATTCCTGCGTCATTGTTGCGTAAAAGTGAACCCGCACTGCCTGAATTGTCTGAGCTTGACGTCGTGCGTCATTACACTAATCTCTCGAAGAAAAACTTTTCTATCGACACGCATTTTTATCCGCTTGGTTCATGCACCATGAAATACAACCCAAGAGGTGTGCATCGTTTGGCATCGCTCGATGGCTTTTTGCAGCATCATCCTTTATCGCTGGATGAAAATAGCCAAGGCTTTATGTCTTGTGTTTATGAGTTACAAGAAATCCTGCAAGAAGTAACAGGCATGAAAGGCTGTGCCTTATCACCGATGGCGGGTGCGCAAGGTGAATTTGCGGGTGTTGCGATGATCCGTGCTTATCACCACGCACGTAACGATCAAAAACGCGATGAAATGTTAGTGCCTGATGCAGCGCATGGTACGAATCCTGCCTCCGCTGTGCAATGTGGATTTAAAGTCAAAGAAATTCCAACGTTGCCAGATGGTAATGTTGATATTGACGCACTGAAAGCGGCGGTTGGTCCAACGACGGCGGGTATCATGTTGACGAACCCATCAACGCTCGGTGTGTTTGAGCAAAAAATTCAGGAAATTGCGCGCATCGTGCATGAAGCCGGTGGTTTGCTTTATTATGATGGTGCTAATTTTAACGCGATTCTCGGTAAAGTGCGACCGGGCGATATGGGTTTTGATGTGGTACATCTTAATTTACATAAAACCTTTGCAACACCACACGGTGGTGGTGGTCCAGGTTGTGGTCCCGTGGTCGCGAATGCAAAATTATTTCCTTATCTTCCTGTTCCGCGCGTTGCCAGGGAAAATGAACGGTATTATTGGCTAAGCAAGAAAGATTGCCCAGATAGTATCGGTCGTTTATCTGCTTTCATGGGTAATGCCGGCATTATGTTACGTGCTTATCTTTACGTACGTTTGCTTGGAAAGGAAGGCATGGTGCGTGTTGCAGAATATGCAACGCTCAATGCAAATTATTTATTAAAACGCTTGAAAACAGCTGGTTTTAAACCGGCGTTTCCAGAACGGCGCGCCAGTCATGAGTTTATTATCACGTTAAAAAACGAAGCAAAAACATTGAATGTCACTGCACTGGATGTCGCGAAACGTTTGCTTGATTACGGCTTTCATGCGCCTACCATGTATTTCCCACTTCTGGTGCCGGAATGTTTATTGATCGAACCTACTGAAACGGAAAGTAAAGAAACATTAGATGCATTTGCAGATGCAATGATTGCTATTTTAAAGGAAGCGAATAAAGATCCTCTGCAATTAAAGAATGCACCATGTACGTTACCCGTTAAGCGTTTGGATGAAGTGAAAGCAGCAAGAGAATTGGATTTGGTTTATAGGGAAAAGGGTTGAGGATTGGTCGTGCTCTATAAAACCAATCACATAAATTGAAAATAACTCGCTTTGGTCCTGAGTTATCAGTCGACTTTTCGAGCTTAATTTTTTTATTGGATACGCATTTCTACTGTCAGCCATGCCAGATCTCATAAGTTAGTTTTACTTTTGTAGTGTGCGATGATGTCTTTCCAGTAATTCATTTCTGTCTTTTGCAACCCCTTTATGGAATAGATGACTAAAGTTAAGTTGCGTATCAATCAGTTTAAAATAATTCGTTAGTTTTTTTGCTGGCATCGCTCGAATAAGCTGAAACATCGTTTCTGCATCATGCTCACTATTGATGTTCGGATAGTTCCGTAAAAATGAAGCGACTCTCAGCTCATCAACCGTATCCGCTTCAAAGAATTTTTCAAATTTAGCATCACCTTGAGATGGTTTATTGAAACGTGGATTTTTGGCGACATCAAGTATACGCCCATCTCTCCTAATTTCTCTCACTGCGAAAACTGAATTGGCATCAATATGTGTATTTATATATTCTTCTGCCTTTAATGCATTTGAGTTTAAATCGGCATGAATGCAATTTGACATGCAGGCAGCTTCATTGCTCACCACCGCATATAAAAAGCCACTCGCTTGCTCGATTCGAGAAATAAACTTTGCCTCAGCCGAGTATAAGATATTGCTTGAGGTCGGTACGGTGCCAAAGGTCCAACCGGTTCTGTCACAATTATAATTAATCGCATCCATGACATAAGGTATTTCAAGATCAAGTTGTCCTTTTGGATGGTACTTTGAAACGCGAAACATGGAAGGCTGCATACCATAAGTAAACACAAAAGAGGGAGTGCCAAATGAATCATGCGGCATGACAAAGCGATATTGCATTCGCAATTGTTGATTTTCAAATTTCGCGAGCGATGAACTTTCCTGAATACTTTTCTTTATATATTCAATTCTAGATTGTCTGAAATCATCATCGTGAGTGAAAAGGTGATTAGAGATTTTATTCGCCGCACGTTTTGCCAATATGATAGCTGATTTTGCTTTTTGCTTTTCATGCAAATTGGCATCTACACTGTTTAATGTTTTATGGTAGACGTCAAATTGGTTATCACTCAAGATTTGTAGGGTTTTTTTCGCAAGATGAGTAGCTTTAGCAAGCTCACCACCTTTATTTGCCTGAAGTTTTGCTATGGATTTCAAATTATCTTTAATAGGGCTCGTTTTCTTTATGGATAACCCACCCCTTGTCGAATTGAAAAGGAGCGGTGTTCCTTTCAGAGAACAGGGCTTTGGTCTTGCGCGCATGTTAATCTTCTCTCGATTGTGTGTTGGTGTCGTCTTGTATTTGCGACTACATTTAATTACTTAATCAGTGAGTTATATGATACTAGAGAATAGTTAAGGGATTCTTATTAGAGCTGATTTTAGAATCGATCTTTCCATTGTCGAAGTTCGGCAAAAATTTCAATTTTATCAGCAAGTTGTTTGCCAGCGTGGTTTTCGAGGCTGCTTTTTACGTTAGTTTGATGACAGCGGAGAAAGGGATTGGTTGCCATTTCTTCGCTTAAAAGGCTGGGGAGTGTCGGCAGGTTATTTTCGCGTAGGGTTTTTACTTTTTGCAGGCGTGATTGTATTTCACTGTTTTCTGGTTCGACAAGTGCGGCAAATTGCAGGTTTTTTACCGTATATTCATGCGCACAATAGATTTTGGTGTCATCCGGCAAGGCCGCAATTTTTTGTAGTGAATGGTAGAGTTGCGCGGCGGTTCCCTCAAATAATCTACCGCAACCGCCCGCAAATAAGGTATCACCGCAGAAAAGCATACCCTTAGCATAATAAGCAATGTGGCCTTTTGTATGCCCTGGAATCGCTAATACGCTAAAGGTGAGCGGAAAATTAGTAATGGTGATTTCATCCGGTTCATTCACTTTTTTAGTCAATGAGGTAACGCCATCATTTAAGGGGCCAATGACGGGAATGGGATAACGTGAAATGAGTGCCGTTATACCGCCCGTGTGATCGTGATGATGATGGGTAATAAGAATGGCAGCGAGTGTTAATTTATTTTTCTCTAGAAAATCAATCACAGGGTGGGCCTCACCCGGATCAAAGATAAGGGTCCGTCCCGTTTTAGTATCAACGATCGCCCACATGTAATTATCACTAAAGGCGGGTATGGGCACTATTTCAATCTGATTAGCGTCGTTAGTCATGGGCAACCTGAGTCATTTATCTGACGATACTTTTCACCCAAAATAGCATAAAATAGGAGAATGAAAAACAGAGAGTGTTTATGGAGCTGTGTCATGCCAGCATGCTTTTAGCTGGCATCCAGAATGAACCTGAGAAAAGCCTAGATGCCAGCTAACAGCATGCTGGCATGACACAGTTTGATGAATGTTCTCGAAAAACAGGGACGGATAGTCGTCATGCATGGATTGGCGCCGCTTGTTTATGATCTTGCTCTGATGCTCGGTGTTGCGGGGATAGTAGCAATAATATTTCAACGCATTCATCAGCCTATTGTTCTTGGTTATTTGGTGGCTGGTATGATTATCGGCCCGAATACACCACCTTACAGCTTTATTAAAGATACGCTAAACATTCAGACCCTCTCTCAATTGGGCGTTATTTTTTTAATGTTTTCATTGGGACTTGAATTTAGTTTTCATAAGTTAATGCGCGTGGGATTTTCAGCGTCAATTATTGGCTTGGTTGAAGTGCTCGTCATGGTTCTTGTTGGTTATACCGTGGGTCTTACCGTTGGATTCACGCATTATGATAGCTTGTTTTTGGGCGCTGCGTTGGCCATTTCATCAACGACGATTATTCTCAAAGCAATTGAAGAATTAAATCTTAAAACAAAACGATTTGCCGAATTAATCTTTGGTGTTTTAATTGTTGAAGATTTATTAGCAATCTTGTTACTTGTTGCACTTTCAACCGTGGTGGTGACAAAAAATATTTTTTCATTTGATATGTTACATGCAACGAATAAATTGGTTTTAGTGGTTGGCAGTTGGTTTTTGGTGGGCTATTTTTTAGTGCCGACTATTTTTAGGCATATATCGGCTTATATTAGTCAAGAAACCTTAACCATTATCTCCGTTGCGCTTTGTCTATTTCTGGTAACAACGGCTTCTTATTTTCATTATTCAGCAGCACTCGGTGCGTTTATTATGGGTTCAATATTAGCTGAAACGGTGCTTGTTCATCGCATTGCAAAACGCATTAATCCCATTCGTGATATTTTTGCCGCTGTGTTTTTTATTTCAGTGGGCATGCTTATTGATCCTGTTATTATCTATGAGCATTGGGAAGTGATTCTGATTCTTACCCTGGTGACCATTGTTGGAAAATTAACGTTGACCTCGCTTGCGTCATTTTTAACGGGACAAAGCATCACAACGTCGGTGCGCGCTGGATTTAGTATGGCGCAGATCGGAGAGTTTTCATTTATTATTGTTGCACTTGGTGTTTCTCTCCATGTGGTCAGCGCCAAACTGTATCCCATCGTTGTCGCTGTCTCTGGTGTAACGACTTTCACTACCCCCTATTTAATTCGATTATCAGGTTGGATAAGCGGTGAACTTGATAAACGACTGCCAGGACGGCTCAAGTATTTTTTAAATAGTTATGCAGCCTGGGTTTATCGCGCTCAATCGGCATCGCAAAAAAAACCGCTGCTTCGTATGGTGACGACCCGCCTTATTATTAACGGGATCATCGTTGCTATTCTTTTTACGTTAGTCAATCACATGCTTTTACCACAATTACAAATGCTTATCACACAACGCTGGTTGGTGAGTACGATCAGTTTATTAATGTCACTTGTTATTGCCTCACCGTTTATTTGGGGCATGTTATTTGCTTATAAGCAGGCAGATATTCCAAGCTATGCCAGAACAAAATGGTCACCCGCCGTTTTTATGGTGTGGCTGGTGACATTAACCGAAATTGTCGTATTAACGTTTGCCTATTTTCATTCATTGATTACTGATACTGCCGTTATTTTGATAGTGATTATCTTTTTTAGCTTTGCATTTCAGCACTTGGAGCGATCTTATCACTGGTTTGAACGACAGCTCTTAAGAAATATCAAAAAGCAGGCTGGTAGTCATTTGCGTTATGAAGAACTAGCACCGTGGGACACTCATCTTGTTGAAATTATCGTCGGCGATCATTCACCATTTCGACAAAAGAAATTAATAGAATTAACCCTGCGCCAGCGGTTTGGTATCAATATTGTGGCGATTTGTCGCGGTGTCAATGTTATTTATGCGCCGCGTGGTAATGAAATGATTAAACCGCGAGACAAATTAATTGTGCTCGGCAATGACGAGCAATTGGAAACCTTTAAACATGAAGCTGAATTAACCAATAAAAAGTATGAGCCCGCTCACATGCTGGAAAAATTCATGCTAAAGGGTATTTTGCTTGATCATGCAAGCCCATTTGTCGGTAAATCGATCCATGAATCTGGTATACGTGAATTAATCGGTGGGATTGTGGTTGGTATCGAACGTCACAATCAACGCATTCTGAATCCCGATGCGCAAAGTATTCTGAACGTCAATGATGTGATCTTCATCGTTGGTGAGCGGGATAAAATTAACAAACTTGAGTTTAAATACGATTTGCTTTAATCGCATTGGTCATTATTGAGAATAGGTCAGTCAATACATGTTAGATAGTCTTTACAATGAATTTGCCGTCATCATGTCCTTGTCGGTCATCATCGGCTTAATTGCGATTAAACTGCGACAGCCGCTTATTCTATCCTTCATCATCGTTGGTTTTGTCGCAGGGCCGAGTGTTCTAGGCTGGATCACCGCGCAAAGTGAAATTGAAGTGCTCGCTAATTTTGGCGTGACATTGTTGTTATTTATTGTGGGACTGAAGCTTGATTTGCAACTCATTAAATCCTTTGGCCCACTGGTGATATTGATTGGTTTAGGCCAGATCGTTTTAACCGCGGTGGGCGGTCTCCTGATTGGATTTTTAATGGGAATGGCTATCGTACCGGCGCTTTTTGTCGCGGCTGCGGTTACTTTTTCAAGTACCATTATTATTGTCAAAGTGCTTTCCGATCGTGATGAAATCGATTCACTCTATGGCCGAATCACCGTCGGCATTTTAATCGTGCAAGATTTAGTGGTCGTTATCGCGCTTATCATTTTATCCTCCCTGCGTGTACAGCATGGGTTGTCGCTTCCTCTGGAAATTGCTTCGCTGCTTCTACGCGGCATAGGATTTCTTGCCGTCATCGCGCTATTAATGCGATATGTACTGCCGGCGTTGCTTCCACAATTCGCAAGGTCTCGAGAGCTTTTAGTGCTATTTGGTATTTCCTGGGCGGTCATTTTAGCGGTATCGGGGATCATGCTGGGCTTTAGCCAAGAAATAGGCGGATTTTTGGCAGGGGTTTCATTGGCATCGACGCGTTATCGCGAATCACTCGCTTCACGTTTGGAGACATTGCGTAATCTCTTATTGCTTTTCTTCTTCTTAAACCTGGGGGCGTCGCTTCACTTAGAGGTAATGACTAGCCTGCTTTTACCAGCCGTTGTTTTTTCCGTTTTTGTGTTATTGATTAAACCACTGATTATTATGACCATCATGATCCCGATGCGCTTTCGCACGAGAACCAGTTTTTTAGCGGGCTTTACGCTAGGCCAACTCAGTGAGTTTTCGCTTATCCTCGCTATGTTGGGTGTGAATCTTGGCTTTATCGGGTCAGAAATCGAAGGGTTGATTACCTTCATTGCGATGGTCACCATCGGTATTTCAACCTATGTCATCGCGTATGCAACCACGCTTTATCAAAGGCTTTCACCGTGGCTTGCACGTTTTGAACGTGATATCAAGTATCGTGAAGATGAGGCAGGGGATCACGTTGAAGATCACGTTGATATTATCGTCTTTGGTTTTGGCCGTCACGGGAAACATCTTGCTAGTTTGTTAGCAGGACGTGGTTTCAAAATAATGGGGATTGATTTTGATCCCCGCAAATTAAAAGAATATCATGCGGACTTGCGATGTATTGTGCGTTACGGTGATGCGGAAGATGCTGAATTTCCCAAAACGTTGCCGCTTACGCATGCGAAATGGGTGGTGAGTACGGTCCCACATCATGATGCTAATCAACTGCTTGTCTCTGCCTTAAGAGAAGTTGGTTATCGCGGCAAGATTGCACTTAGTGCGTATCATGAAAATGAAATTGAAGCGTTTAACGCATTGCATGTCGATTTGGTGTTAATCCCATTTAGAGATGCGGCGTATGCGGCGGCAGAGAAGATTGTGGAAGGTTGATAGTGAGAAGCGCAATGACGAAGACTCGTCATTGCGCGTTCAGTTTTCTTTAACTCTTTCCTGAGCGTTTTCTTTCGTGTTCTTTCAAGAATTTTTTGCGGATACGAATCGATTGTGGTGTCACTTCAACCAGTTCATCATCTTCAATAAACTCAAGCGCCTGCTCAAGTGAATATTGAATATGTGGTGTCAGAATAATATTTTCATCTGAACCAGAGGCGCGCATATTTGTGAGCTGCTTTGCTTTGCAAACGTTAACGACCAGATCGTTATCACGTGTATGGATACCGACAATCATCCCCTCATAGACTTCTGTTTGTGGTCCAATCAGCATGCGTCCACGTTCTTGCAAGTTAAAGAGTGAATACCCAAGTGCGATACCTTGTTGATTTGAAATTAAGACGCCATTTTGACGATGTGGAATATCACCTTTCGCAAGACCGTAATGGCTAAATACATGATGCATAATACCTGTGCCTGAGGTTAGCGTCAGGAACTCGGTATGAAAACCGATAAGTGAGCGCGATGGAATAATGTAATCAAGTCGTACGCGGCCTTTATCGTCCGCCACCATGTTTTTTAAATCACCCCTCCTTGACCCAAGCCTTTCCATGATCGTGCCTTGGTACTCGTTAGGAACGTCTATAGCGAGTGTTTCTAACGGCTCTTGTAATTCACCATCAATGACCTTAGTGATCACTTCAGGACGAGAAACCGCTAACTCGTAACCTTCGCGGCGCATATTTTCAATCAGAATGGATAAATGCAATTCACCACGACCAGATACTTTAAACTTATCTGGGTCACTGGTTTCTTCAACGCGTAAAGCAACATTGTGTAAGAGTTCTTGGTATAAGCGATCGCGAATGCGGCGGCTCGTCACGTACTTACCTTCTTTACCGGCAAACGGCGAGTTATTGACTTGGAATGTCATGCTGACCGTTGGTTCATCAACCATGAGTGCGGGCAATGCTTCAACGTGATCTGGATCACAGATGGTATCTGAGATATGCAATTGCTCGATGCCGGTGATCGCGATGATATCACCCGCATTTGCTTCAGCGACTTCACTGCGATCAAGTCCAAGATATTCCAGTACTTGCAAGATGCGGCCATGACGTGTGTTGCCTTCACGGTCGATAATCGTCACTGGCATATTTGTTTTTGCTTTGCCGCGTGAGATACGACCAATACCAATCATGCCGACATAGCTTGAGTAATCAAGCGTACTAATTTGCATTTGGAATGGACCACTTGGATCAACGGCGGGTGCTGGTACATGCTTGATGATCGTTTCAAGTAAGGGCGCCATATCAGTGCTTGCTTCATTGAGATTTAGCGTTGCATAGCCAAGTAACGCAGAAGCGTAGACAACAGGAAAATCAAGCTGCTTATCACTCGCACCAAGATTATCAAAGAGATCAAATACTTGATCCATGGCCCAATCAGGCCGCGCGCCGGGGCGGTCAACTTTATTGATGACGACAATTGGATTAAGACCACACGCAAAGGCTTTTTGTGTGACAAAGCGTGTTTGCGGCATGGGACCATCGACGGCATCAACCAGCAATAAGACAGAGTCAACCATGGAGAGAATACGTTCCACTTCACCACCAAAGTCAGCATGTCCCGGTGTGTCAACGATATTAATTCGGTAATCTTGCCACTTGATAGCGGTGTTCTTCGCGAGAATCGTAATGCCGCGTTCGCGTTCCAAATCATTGCTATCCATAATCCGCTCGGTATTCGTCGCTTTCTTGGAAAGACTGGCGGTTTGTTGCAAGAGCTTATCAACAAGCGTTGTTTTGCCATGGTCAACATGGGCGATGATAGCAATATTACGTAATTTTTGGGTCACGATGTTCACCTGACTGAGTGGGTTTGATTTTTTAGGTTGCTTATCTTACCTGAAATTGCCGCTAGTCTCTATATTCGAAGGCTTGTGCCAGTTCGTATTCTTCTTGTGTATTGATTTCTAAGGTTTTTTCATTCGTCAAACAAACCCGAATTT
>MGYG01000090.1 GCA_001801635.1 Gammaproteobacteria bacterium RIFCSPHIGHO2_12_FULL_43_28 | reverse complement strand
CGTGAGTTTGGATGTAAAGCTTATTCACCTTGGACACCTACGTATTTAATAAGCAAAGGTGGCTATGATAGTCAATTCTTGATTTCATGGCTAGCCTGAGAGAACCCTATGAATACAATAATAGAGACATTGGAAGAGCGTTTGGAGAGGATCAATATCAAAGGCATTAAGCGGCATATTTTTTTGTGTTGTGATCAATCCGTGCCAAAGTGTTGCAGTAGGGCAGACAGCCTGGTGTCTTGGGAGTACCTTAAAAACCGCCTTAATGAGTTAAAGCTTGTTGGTCAGGGCGGCATTTATCGCTCGCGGGTCGATTGTTTGCGGGTTTGCATGCAAGGCCCCATCGCCGTCGTTTACCCGGAAGGCGTATGGTACCACTCTTGTACGCCTGAAGTGCTTGAGCGCATTATTCAGGAGCATTTGATTGGCGGTGTACCGGTGAAAGCATATCTTTTGATTGATAAACCGGAGTGAGCCTGTGCCTATCACGCGCATTTTTCAAGCAGTACCGATGAGTGAGCAAGCGACTATCGAACTTGATGAAAAGGCCAGTCATCACGTGATGCGTGTGATGCGAGCAAAGGTGGGTGATCCGCTGACGCTTTTTAACGGTGAAGGTGGGGAGTATCATGCCATTATTACAGAGCTCAATAAAAAATCCATCACCGTGCAACTTTTGCAGTTTGAGGCGCGTGAGATTGAATCACCGATTCATATCCACTTAGGCCAGGGGATCGCAAAAGGCGAAAAAATGGATTTTGTCGTGCAAAAGGCGGTCGAGCTTGGTGTCTTCGCTATCACAGCGCTTATCACTGAACGCTCGAACGTGAGATTAGATCAGGAGCGCGAAATCAAAAAAGTATCTCATTGGGAATCGATTGTGGTGAGTGCTTGCGAGCAATCGGGTCGCAATTGCTTGCCGAAAATAGCAGCACCTAAAACATTAGCTGCGTGGCTTACTGCATTAAAGGCGGATCGCGCTTATGTGTTGTCCCCGCATGTGCATGAGACACTCGCTCACGAGAAACTCCCACAAGGCAGCACGATTGCCTTATTAATCGGCCCCGAAGGGGGCTTATCGCCGGCTGAAATGGAAGTGGCTTTTGCAAATGGTTTCAAGCCACTCAATCTTGGCCCGCGCGTGCTTCGCACCGAAACGGCGACCATTGCCGCCATGACCGCCATGCAGTGTCGCTACGGTGACATGTAGGTTAGTTGAAACGTGGTTGACACCACCCCTTATTACAGTAAAATGACCCCCTTTTTTCGAGCCTATATTAAGGGGTAGAAACATGGCAGATGAAATTGATTTAGCGAATGATTTAATTGCGAATGAAATTTCCCGTGCGTTGAAGGAAATTCGCCAGCAATCAAGCGAGGCGGTAGGCACTAAATTTTGTGTTGATTGTGACGATGATATGCCGATTGAGCGTCAGAAATTAGGTTTTAAGCGTTGTGTTGCCTGCGCAAGCGATGCCGAGCGTAAAAAATTGATGTATGCCGATGAATAGTTCTCTCGCTAAGTGCCTGTTTTAAAAGACATATTGATTTAATGCCACAGATTTCCACGGGTCATTTATGCCTAAGGGTTCGCTAGGGCGGGCTTAAATGATCTATAATGAAAGGATAGACTGGCACATTGATACAGTAAGGTAAGGATAGCTTATCGATGCCAAACAATGATTTTCTGGGCGAGTACGAGCAAATCATTCATGAGCTTTCAGAGCGCATCGTGGCGGCGCAAAAGCCCATACGCATTTTGGATGCGCTAAAATGGGATGCGGGTGTTGAAGATTATTTTTTTCAACATAAAGGGAAGAAGTTACCCGAGATCAATAGCGATTATTATCTGCAAAAAAATCCGCTTTCATTCGATCCACAAAAAAAGATAGAAGAATTTCGTGATATTGATCACAGCATACGGCGCAAACTCGGTCAATATAGCGGCGTTGGCAGTATTATGCAGCGCATGTGTTATGAATATTGTCGTGTGGTTGAAATGCTGGTTGCACGCGGCACACCGCGCTTTACTGAAATATCACGTGAATTGTTTGGCAGTTCTGAAGATGCCTTTCACGTGGGTGCGCCAACCTTAAAAGATTTGGCAGCACTGGTGACGGACACCTTATCGAATATTAAAGATCAGGTAATGACAGCCGATGATGAAAAAATTCATTCGAGTGAAGAAACGGTCAAGCTTTTAAGTGAACGTCTCGGTCATTATTTTGATTGGCAAGAAAATATTCGTGTGGTGATGAGCGATGGTATTATTGCTGATGCCGCAGCCGGTGCTGATAAAATAAAAATACACGCGGGATTAAATTTTAGTGAACGTGAAATTCGTACCTTTGAAATTCATGAAGGCTGGGTGCATCTTGGCACAACCTTAAATGGATTAGCGCAACCCATTTGCACTTTCTTAAGTAAGGGCCCTCCTTCATCGACTGTTTCACAGGAAGGACTTGCTATCATCACGGAATTATTTACTTTTTCATCTTATCCCGGTCGGTTGCGCCGATTAACAAATCGTATTAATGCCGTGAGCATGGCAGAAGCGGGCGCTAATTTCTTCGATGTCTTTCATTTCTATCGTAATGAAGGGATGGATGAGTATGATAGTTATCAATCAACCGTGCGCGTATTTCGCGGCGGCACACCGACGTCTGGTCCATTCACAAAAGATTTGTCATACAGTAAAGGTTTTATTTTAATTTATAATTACATTCGTCTTGCGATTCAGCGTGGATTAGTAAAACGAATTCCACTTTTATTTCTCGGTAAAACAACGTTGGAAGATTTGCATATCTTGGCGGATTTAGTGGAAGAAGGTATTGTGACGCCACCGAAATACGTCCCACCACAATTTCAGGATATCGCCGCCATTAGCGCGTGGATGGTGTATTCACTCTTCTTAAACAAACTCGATTTGTCACGTCTTGCGATGGATTTCAAAGGGTTTTTGCAGTAATTTAAGCCAAAAGTCGTCATTGCGAGGCCGCGGAGCGTTTGGCCGAAGCAATCCAGATAACTACTAAACGCTGGATTGCCGCGCCCGCAAAAAAACGCGGGCTCGCAACGACGTTACATTGCATAGCATTTTTTTCAATCGCCACCCTCTTTTTTCGCTTACGATGATGAATTATGCAATCAGGATTTCTTCGAGAGACTCTTTTCAATGTATTCAATCACCGCGCCCGCTACATCAATGCCTGTGGTTTTTTCAATTCCTTCAAGGCCGGGAGAGGAATTGACTTCCATGATGAGTGGTCCGCGATCAGAACGAAGAATATCAACGCCAGCAATATTTAATCCAATAATGCGTGCTGCCTGGATCGCCATCTTTCTTTCTTCGTCTGTGATTTCAATCGGTTCTGCCGTGCCGCCGCGATGTAAATTAGAACGAAATTCTTCAGGTGCTTTAGCTTGGCGTTTCATGGCGGCAACGACTTTACCACCGACGACAAAGCAACGAATATCCGCGCCATTGGTTTCTTGAATATATTCTTGCACCATGATATTTACTTTTAAACCAAGGAAGGCTTCCAGCACGCTGCGCGCTGCTTTTGACGTTTCAACTAAAATGACGCCAATCCCTTGTGTGCCTTCCAATAATTTAATAATTAACGGTGGTCCACCAACCATGCGAATTAAATCTTGAATTTCATCAACGGAATGTGCAAAACCCGTGATTGGGAGGCCAATGCCTTTTTTGGAAAGCATTTGTAAACAACGTAATTTATCGCGCGAACGTGTGATGGCGATTGAATCATTCACGCAAAAAACACCCATGGTTTCAAGCTGGCGAATAACGGCAGCGCCATAAAACGTAATCGATGCACCAATGCGCGGAATAACAGCATCGTAGTGATCTAATTCTTTACCTTTGTAATGGATGGTGGGTGTGGTGGTTGTAATATTCATATAACAGCGCAAGGTATCAATCACATCGGCGTCGTGACCGCGTGCGCGCGCCGCTTCAACTAATCGTTGACTAGAATACAAACTGCCTTTTCTTGAGAAAATCGCGATTTTCATTTTTGCTTTTGCCTCGTTGTCACAAATGAGCGAGCTGGGTTTACCAGGAAGCGCTTACGTAGAGCACTTCTTCCTATTAACATTCTAAATAACATGGTTTCACGTTCAGTCAGTGTGATTTCAATGGTCCACGTTAGTCCGCCAATCGTAATCAGTGTTTCAATGACATAGCGATCTTCTTCATGACCACCGGAGTCTGTCACCAAGCGCTTATCAATCACATCCGCGACGCAGGTTACAACGACATCGGTATTATGTTGCAGGGGATGGATATCAAAACGAATTCGATTTCTGCCATCTTCGGTGAAAGGTTCCAACGCGAAAGCATGCAGTGCTGACGTTCGGGCGCCAGTGTCAATTTTTGCTTTGATTTTGTCAATACCTAATTGCGGTAAAATGACCCACTCGCGCCAGCCGAGGACGGGGTATTTTGTTAAGGGCTTTATTAATATGATATTTTTATCTGATTGCATGTGGCGTTCTCAGCAAGGGCACATAGAGTAATCGTAGCATAAAGGAAGGGTCTTAAGATTAAGAAGCGTTGGACGAAGCAGTAGGTTGGGTTAAGCGATATAACACTAAAAACGCAAGACAGAGTGCGATCAATGGAAAAAACCACAGAAAATAAGTCAGGTGATTAAAACGTGGTCGCAGTAAAATAAATTCACCGTAGCGTTTGACCAAATAATCGTTAATGTCTTGATCTGATTTCTTTTGCACAATCAGTTGATAAATTTTAGTTTGTAAATCTTTTGCAAGCGGCGCATTGGAATCAGCGATGCTTTGACTTTGACAAACCACACAACGCACTTCTTGCGTTAATGCAGTGAAACGATCAGCATCCTGTGGATTTGTAAATTGAAAACCATTCACTGATTCTGCGTTTGCAGTGGTGAGAGTGAGGAGGAGTGTTAATAGTAAGATGAGATTACGCATCGTATTTTACGCCAACCGCTTAATCATCGGATACAATACCGTATCCCATGCTTTTTGATCAAGTACGCCAACGTGACGGTAAAGAATCTCACCTTTTTTGTTAATGACAAATGTTTCAGGTGTTCCATAAATACCAAGATCGACGGCGGTTTGACCCGTCGTATCATCACCAATTTTTTCATACGGATTACCGTAGCGTTTTAACCAGGCGTTAACGTCTGCTGGATTATCTTTGTAATCAATGCTGTAAATAGGGATGTGATATTGTTCTTTGATTTTCAACAGCATGGGCACTTCTATTTCACACGCGTAACACCAGGTAGCCCAAACGTTGAGTAAACTGACTTTACTCGTTAAATCATGCTCGGTGAAAAATGCATTCGGTTGATTAAGATCTCTCAAGGTAAACGGCGTTAGTGCTTCGCCGATCATCCCGGATTCAATGTTATTTGTTTTAGCATAAAAAAGCTCGTGATATAAAAAGCCGAATAAAATAAATAAAATAAAAAAAGGAACGATAAATTTGATTTTCATTTTTTAACCTATGTAGAACCCGTTCGTGCTGAGCCCTTCGACAAGCTCAGGATGCGCGGAGCGCGCTCTTTGCGCCGTCTCGAAGCATGAACGGACAATTTTAAATTTTGTCGTGTACAGAGCCTATTCAGATTGCGTCAAGCCAAACACTTCGTGGCCTCGCAATGACGCGCGAGTAATTATCCTATTCCTGTGATGCGGTTTCGCTCCATGATGGAAATAAGACAACCCAGCATCATCAATAATCCGCCAATCCAAATGAAACGAATAAACGGTTTATAATAAATTCGTACGGACCAGTAATCGTTGTCATACGGTTCACCTAAGGCGATATAAAGATCACGAAAAATACCTGGATGAATATCCACTTTTGTCATGACCATATCACGCACGGGATAAATTCGTTTTTCAGGATACAAATTAACGATATGCCGCGTGCCTTTGATGACATCAAAATCAGCGCGTACACCACGAAAATTAGAACCAATGACACCTTGTACCTCTAAAAAGAAAAACTGATAAGGCCCAACATGAATCGCATCACCTGGTTTAATGCGGGCTTCTTTACCCACATTGAGTAAACTCGAAAGCATTATGCCTATCACAAGCAGTGCAAAACCAATGTGTGCAACTGTCATGCCAGGATAAAAACGTAACATGGGAAGTGTTGTGACGATAATCATTATGCTGATGCTAAGGGTTGCAACGGAAAGAAAATCAAGTTGATGCGTGAAGGTGGTGAGAAATACTAATGCACTCACCACGCTTAACAGCATATTTTTCCAGTATGTTCGCCATAATGCGCTGAATGATTGTTGTTGCCAACGGCAAAGCGGCACAAATCCCATGAATATCATCATCAGAAAAATAAGCGGCGCCATCACTGTATTGAAATAAGGTGCGCCCACAGAAAGCGTACCAAGATGAAATGCATCGATGATGAGTGGATATAACGTACCGAGTAAAATCGTTAACATCGCTACAAAAAGTAAAACACTATTAATGAGTAAACCCATCTCACGCGATAGCGGAGAAAAAACACTGGGTGGTGAGGAGAGCGTTGGTAAACGCGTTAAATAAATGAGGAGTGCGAGAGTGGTGAGTAGCGCGAGTAATGCCAAAAGAAACACACCGCGGCTTGGATCGCTCGCAAAAGAATGCACCGAAATTAAAATACCGGAGCGCACTAAGAACGTACCCAGTAAGCTCAAGGCAAAGCTGATTAGTGCTAATAGTGCCGCCCATGCTCTTACCATGCCGCGTTTTTCGACCAAACGTAAAACATGAATGAAAGCAGTGCCGGCGAGCCAAGGTAAGAGCGATGCATTTTCAACCGGGTCCCAAAACCAAAAGCCGCCCCAACCAAGCACGCGGTACGCCCACCAACTGCCAAGGGCGATGCCAAGCGTTAAAAAGCCGAGTGCCAGGAGTGCAAAATGACGAATACGAATAGCGGTATTTGTATTGAATTGACCGCGTAAAAGTGCGGCATACGTCATCGCAAATGCAACTGAAAATCCAACGTAGCCGGTATAAAGCATGGGTGGATGAAATACAAACCCCGGATCTTGTAATAAAGGATTTAAATCTTGTCCGCTGAGTATTTCGGTTGCTGCAAGAAAAGGATTGGAAGCGAAGAATAAAAACGCGATGAAACAAACACTAATGACGCCAAGTATCGCGAGCGTAAGTGGCAAAAGATCACTCTTGCGTTGCGTGATGGTATACGCCATCGTCCAACCAGATAATATGAGTATCCATAATAAAATGGAACCCTCGTGTGCGCCCCAAACAGCGGTCAGACGATACATGAGCGGTAAATCAGGATGTGAGTTGGCGGCGACGTAGAGAATCGAAAAATCATTTTGGTAGAAAGCAAAAGTGAGTAACAAATAACTCATCAGTATCATTACGCACTGGCCAATCGCGGCAGGGCGGGCAACGGCTAATAAATATCGATTGTGTTTCGCTTCACCTAAAAGTGGTAAGACTGCTTGCAGAAAAGCAAAAACGAGCGCGAGGGCCAGGGTGATATTACCGAATAAGGCGATCATGCAGCGTTTTTCCGCAGGTTTTCATACACATTTTTCGGCATGTAATTTTCATCGTGTTTAGCAAGCACTTCGGTTGCGGTAAAAAGGCCTTCTTTATTGAGGTTGCCTTCGGTAATGACCCCTTTGCCTTCATGAAAAAGATCCGGCAACACACCGACGTAGCGCACGCGCGTTTCTTGTTTAAAATCCGTTACCATAAATTCTACACCCAAGCCTTTGGCATCACGCACAATGCTGCCTGTTTTAACCACACCGCCTAAACGAAAATGATAATCGGCGGGCAATGATTGCCTAGCTAATTGTTGTGGCGTTAAAAACACATTGAGGTTTTGTTTGAGCGCGTAAAGAATGAAGCCGGTGGCGAGTGCAAGTCCGCAAACAAAAAAAATGACATAATAAATGCGTCGTTTATGGATGTGATTCATGAGGATGCTTTTTGTTGTTTTAGATAACGTTTCCACCGGCTTATCGGAATCAACCATTGACTCATTAATAAGAGCAGCATGGCGCCGTAAGCACTAAACACATACACGCCGTAACCGCCCATGTGAAAAAAATGTAAGATGGCATCGATCATGAGTTTTCCTGCAACCAGTGTGGATTATTGTTGATAACAATTAATTCGTGGCGCATACGCAAACATAAGATGAGTGCGTAATAAATCAGAAATGCGGCCATCATCGCGAGTAAAGGATATAGCATGCTGCCATCAATGGCAGATGGCTCGAGTAATTTTAACGTAGCGCCTTGGTGCAGCGTGTTCCACCAATAAACGGAGTAATGAATAATAGGAATATCCACAAAGCCGACCAATACCAGGATGGCAAGGGCGCGCTCACCGCTGCGCTTTTGCGCGAGCGCTGATTGCAGGAGAATGATCCCGCCGTATAGAAAAAGGAGGATTAATTCAGACGTGAGCCGTGCATCCCAAATCCACCACGTGCCCCACATGGGTTTGCCCCAGAGACTGCCGGTGATGAGTGCTAGCAGGGTAAAGCCTGCGCCAATCGGTGCACTGTGACGAATGACGAGAAAGGCCAATTTGAGCCTGAATATGATGGCTGAGATAGCAGCGCCTGCCATAATTGCATAAATAAAAAGCGATAAGAATGCTGCTGGCGCGTGTACATAAATAATTCGAAACCCATCGCCTTGCATGTAATCAGCGGGTGCTAGCAGTAAGCCGCCCGTCACTCCATAAGAGAGGAGTAAAATAAATGTACAGGTCAGCCACGGTATGAGCTTATTTGATAGATATGAAAACTTTTTGGGTGATGTCAGGCTAGTAAGAAACGACCACATCCTGCGCTGCCTTGTTCAATGTACAGTAAGAATTGCTGAAAAGACTATCAAAGATGGGGCAGGAAGACAATGTGTGTTGTCGGGCCCACGTCTTGCCGCACTGGCGTGGCTCCGTGGGTATCACAACAGACCCTAAGTGAACTTGTCAATAAATTCGGCAAAGAGACGTTTAACTAACGTCCTTTTTCGAGTAGATGGAATTTTCCCGATGATTTTATTTGCAATTGATAATTTGAATTGTTTCGGTAATTCCACTTCGGGTAATGAGCGAAATAATCGTGTTTTTGTTTGGCTTAAATAAAACATATCGATGAGTGCTTTTTCAGGCGTTGCTATTTTTAATAATTCGTTATTATTAATTTCATCGTAGCCAAAAAAGAAGGATGGCTGTAGGTGGTGTATTGATACATCCGCTAGAGGTGTTTTATAAAATGAAGTTCTTGCTAATGAAACGGCATAGATAGTTGTCGGAATTTGCGAAATCATCCCATGGTAATACAGGGCTGTTTGTAGTGAGATATAAGTTGGAAATGGCGATGTTAATAGGCACGGCAAAATAAGCGGTTCTATATCGGGAAAAACCCACGTTCCATGTTTGATATGAATAAGTTGTTTTGTTTCTGCAATACGCGATAATAATTTATTTGCATAGTTGATGCTTATATCAAGATACACTGCTACATCTTTTGTTTGTAGTAGAGGTAAATTTAGTCGTCGTAGTTTTGAATAAGCTTCAATCAGTTTCATACTGGTGCCCATCCAATGCTTGAATTACTTTTTTGACAATCACTTTCCATATAGCTTTATCGTCATATTCTTGCTTGTCATCCTCCGATAAATAAGCAATAACTTGTCCTTTAAAATCACTAAAATGAATACCCGTCGCATTCGCTTTGGCAGTTTCTATGTGTTGAAGTGTTTCTTTTCCTAATGAATTAAACTGCTCACCTGAATTAATCAGTAAATATAAATCGAAAATATCTCTTGATTGCGTTTCAGTACGTAAAGCAAGGGCAAGAATTTTTTGCTCATACATACTTTGCAGGGAGTAATGATTTACCATAATGGGTGAAAGTGAATATTGCTTTAATAGTTGGGGATTGATTGCTTCAAACTTCACGTCACCACCAAAGTGACGTCGAGAAAATTCTATTTTCGTGTGCAAAGGTAATGCGCTTCCTTGTATTGTTAACAAAATTTTCCACCTTTGTGTCGTTGGTGTTTGCTTATGGTTACTAATGGTTGCGATTTTCATTCCATGAGTTTGCAGAATATTATTAAAAGGTGCGGAATGAAGGATTTGATCAACGTTTTTTTGTAGTGTATTTTTGTTAATTGTTTGAATATCAATGTCTATATCTTCGGAGTAACGGATGCTATTGAAATAAAATCGCATATTGCATCCACCTTTAATAGCGTATAATTTTTTATCTACCTTTCGTCCTAATTGACCAAGAAAAAGTAGGTGGAATAACTCAATATATTGTCTAGGATAATATGTTTTCATTTTAGTGCCCTCATATTTATAATACCAGAATTCGACAAATAAGTCGAATTCTGGTATTATAAATAAATGCCTGATAATGGCACGATCTCCGCAAGCGAGAATCGCAATTGCCAGGAGACCTTAATTTGCTACACTACATGTCTTAGAAAACAAGAGAGTGGTGTGTCGTAGTGAAAACCATCGAACATGCAAAAGACGGCCTGCTTAACCTCTACCATCGTAAGTTGCGGTCTTTATTAGCGCTACTCGGCGTTTTAGTGGGGACGGCGAGTGTGGTGGCAATGGTCTTGGGTGGAGAGCTTGCGACCAATGAAGCGTTGAAGCAATTTCAATCGCTTGGGACAGATCTTTTAGCGGTTTCCATTAATTCTACTGCGGATGAGAATCAAACGTCTCAGGGCAAGGCAGAGAACCTTAGTTTAGACGATGCGCTCAATTTAGCGCATGCAGATGCGGCCATCGCAAACGTCGCACCGTACACACAACTCTTTTATCCTACTTTTTATGAAGGCCAATCTATCAATGCGATGCTCTTAGGCGTCACGGGTAGTTTTGTGGATATCGTTAAATTAAAAATGCAATCGGGCCGTTTCATTTCAACTTTGGATAAATATGGTTTTTATTGCGTGATCGGCCGACAAGTTTATGATGAATTGAAATCCATTTCTTACAAAGAACCCCTCGGGCAACAATTACAAATTGGAAAAAATATTTTTGTGATTATTGGTGTTGCGGAACATTGGCCGGAAAATAGCTTTGTTTATGCGAATCTGGATGAATCTATTATGGTGCCTTTAATGGCAACGACGGTCATTAGCAAATATGCGGCGATTAATAATATTATTTTACAATTATCAAAAGAGGCGGATATTGCTGCAACCGAAAAAAGTGTAACGACTTATTTATCAACTACCGCCGCAGGCAAGCAATTTGGCTTTCGCAGCGCAAAAGAATTAATCGCTAAAATGCGTAAGCAAAGTGATATATTAACCGTATTTCTTGGTTTAATCGGCAGTATTTCACTGCTGGTTGGTGGGATTGGCGTGATGAATATTATGCTGGTTTCAGTGATGGAGCGGCGATTGGAAATTGGTATTCGCTTGGCAGTTGGCGCAACGCGTCGTGATATAGCGATTTTATTTTTATTGGAAGCAGTGATGTTGTCCCTTGTTGGCGGCACGGTGGGCGTCATCATTGGCATTTTAATCGCGTACGTGATTTCACTTTGGTGGCATTGGCAGTTTACTTTATTTTTGTGGCCGCCAATAGCTGGTTTTTCAGTGTCGGTGGCGGTTGGGGTTTTCTTTGGATTTTATCCAGCTTATTTAGCGTCAAAACTAAAACCTATTGATGCCTTGCGTTCGGATTGAGGCTAGTATTTCCTTGCTTTAACGCGCGTGTTATTTCTGCAACGTGCTTGCCTTGAAAGCGTGCCATGGCTAATTCATTTTCAGATGGCATCCGTTTGCCATCGCCCGCGAGCGTTGATGCACCGTAGGGTGAGCCGCCGGAAATTTCTTCCATTGTCATTTGGCGTTTTTCAGAATAGGGCATGCCAACGATGACCATACCAAGATGCAGTAGCGTGGTGTGAAAACTCGTTATCGTTGTTTCTTGTCCGCCGTGTTGCGTGCCGGTACTCGTGTATACGCTGCCAACTTTTCCAACTAAGGCATCTTTCATCCAGAGGCCACCAAGTTGATCGAGAAAGTTTCGCATTTGTGCACACATGTTACCAAAGCGCGTTGGCGTTCCGAAAATGAATCCATCGGCTTCTGTTAATTGTTCAGGTTTGATGATGGGAAGGTGCTGATAGTTTTTTTGTGCATCCATCGCGCCACTTTTTTTGAGAATTTCATCGGGTACTAATTCTGCAACGCGGAATGTCTCAACCTCGATATCTTTAACACTCTTCGCACCTTCTGCAACTGCTTCGGTCATGCGGAAGATGTGGCCGTACATACTATAAAAAATGATTTGAAGTTTGGTCTTCATGTGTGGCTTCCCTGCATCGTTTTGCAATGCTTTTATCTTAGCACAAAGAAATAGATTTGATGATGGGAGAAGAAGGTCTCTAAACGGGATAGTCATGGGCGTTTTTTGTCAAAAAATATCTGAAAAATCAAGCAAAATTAATGCCCAAATAAGTGGCAATTCCTGAAATATGGTCTATATTTTGAAAACAAGAAGGACAAAAAATACACATCAAAAAAATAAAACGTTTAATCAGTGGGTTAGAGGGGCACTACCAGATGAAAATGCGCAAATCCGACAAGCTCGGCAGTGGGATTGCCATGACCAGCAGAAGGTTGTGGGGGGTCAGGTTGACCCTGTTCATTGCCACTTTTTGCTTGGGGATTTCAGTGAATTCGGGTCATGCCAACCCCGAAGGCGGTGTGGTTGCCGCCGGTAGCTCCACCATCTCAAGTCCAGCACCAAACACCGTGCAAATTAATCAAACCAGTGATAAGTCAATTATCAATTGGCAGTCTTACAATGTGGCGTCGCATGAAAGTGTTAATTACGTTCAACCGAGTTCCTCCGCCATTTCATTAAACCGTATTAATCCCAATCAAGGGCCATCCAGTATCTATGGGACGATCAGCGCGAATGGTCGTGTGTGGTTAGTGAACCCTGCGGGCATTTGGTTTGGTCCCTCATCCGTTGTAAACGTCGCAGGATTGTTGGCAACAACGGCAAACATTAGCGATCAAGATTTCATGGCTGGTAATTATCATTTTGTGCAATCACCTGATTGGCATGGTGCCATTGTCAATGAAGGGATCATTAAAACCACAGAAGCTGGTTTGGTCGCATTGGTTGGTTCAGGTGTGGTGAACAATGGTTATATTGAAGCGAAGCTTGGCACGGTCGTGATGGCATCAGGTTCTGAATTCACGATGAACTTTTCAGGTAATGAATTAGTTAGCTTCACGGTAGATAAAGAAGTGATGGCACCCGCCATTGATCGTGATGGTCATGCATTAAAAGATGGCGTGAAGAATACCGGTAGGATTGTGGCAGACGGCGGCAAGATCATGATGACGGCAAAGAGCGCGAGCAAAGTA
>MGYG01000089.1 GCA_001801635.1 Gammaproteobacteria bacterium RIFCSPHIGHO2_12_FULL_43_28 | reverse complement strand
ACTGAATCAGGCCCTGAAGAACGTTGTTTTTCCCTCAAAAGCTAATATTATGGAGCGGCAATTATGAGGGGAGCGTTCAGGCGCTGAGGAGGCGCGCTCTTTGCGCCGTCTCGAAGTGTGAACGACCCGTTACCGCTCACCCCTCGAGACGCGTGCTCTGCACGCTCCTCGGGGCGAACGGTGACGGGTTAACTGAACACTTACATGCATAATCGCTTCTTTTTATCCCTTATTTATCCGCTATAGCGGATAATCTTGATTTTATCCCCTATAACGGATAAAATTAAGTTTATCCCCTATAACGGATAAATGAGGAGTCAGAGATCATGATCGTCCACTCTCCCAAAGAACTTGCCCTGCTAGTGACAACCCAACGTAAAAAACTCAAGTTAAGCCAGGCAGACGTAGGTAAGCTGGTGGGCCTCAAACAAGCGACCATATCAGAATTCGAAAATAGACCAGAAAGCACAAAGCTAACCACGTTATTCCACATTTTATCTGCTGTTAATTTAGATATAAATGTCTTGAGTAAAAACAAAAACACGAAACCCAAACTACAATGGAAAGAAGAATGGTAAAAATGAAAAATACTCAGCGTATTCTTAACCTATTAATGAATGGGTTATTGATAGCAAAATTAGAAAAAATAGCGAGCAACCAGCTCACATTCCAGTATCATACAGAATGGTTAAAAACACCTGGCGCAAGACCTATTTCATTGTCGCTCCCTTTACTTGATAAAATATACAGTGGCGATATTGTATATCATTTTTTTGATAATCTGTTGCCGGACAATCCTCAAATACGATCTCGCATTCAAACAATCTTTCAAATTACATCTAATCAACCATTCGATTTACTGGCAGCAATCGGACATGATTGTGTAGGCGCAATTCAGTTAACAAATAACGACGCAATAAGCTTTAAGAAATCCATAGAAGCAGAGCCACTAAACGATAAAGAAATAGCGACTATATTAAAGGGATATCGACAATATCCATTGGGCATGATACCAGAGATAAGTGATTTCCGTATTTCCATTGCTGGTGCACAAGAAAAATCGGCTCTTTTATATTATAACAATAAATGGTGTAGACCACTTGGCACAACGCCAACGACACATATATTTAAATTACCTATTGGCATGATACAACGTCAACAAATTGATTTGAGTGATAGCTGTGAAAATGAATGGCTATGCTCACAAATAATAAGCGCGTTCGGTATGCCAGTTGCTCACTGCGAAATAAAACATTTTTCTGACGTGAAAGTATTAGTTATTAAACGATTTGATCGTCAATTATCACAAGATAAATCCTGGATTATGCGATTACCACAGGAAGACATGTGTCAAGCATTAGGTATTTCGCCTAATTTGAAATACGAAGCGGATGGCGGACCCGGCATAAAAGAAATAATGAATTTATTACTAGGTTCTCAAACACCCGCAGAAGATAGAGAAACTTTTTTCCATTCTCAAATGCTATTTTGGCTGCTTGCTGCGAGTGATGGGCACGCAAAAAATTTCAGTGTATTGATTGAACCTGAAGGTAAATTTAGATTGGCACCACTCTACGATATTATCTCAACCTACCCTTTAATTAAAAATAGACAATTACAAAAACAAAAAATTAAAATGGCAATGTCGCTCAAAGGTAAAAATAGTCATTATCATTGGCATAATGCACAACGTCGACATTTTATCAGCACGGCGAAAGTAGTTAATTTTTCTCCAGAAAGAGCGGAAGTAATACTAGATGATATTTTAAATAGGGTAGATAGCGTTATTGAAAAAGTAAAATCAATTTTGCCAGATACTTTTCCTAAAACCATATCTGAAGCAATTTTTAATGGAATGAAATCAATGCAAGCGCGCTTATCTAGCTAACCTCAAATTATTAACTCGCCCTTCGGGTGCACAAAAAACGTGCGTGCAAAACGGCATTCCTGCCGTTTTGTCGAACCCCGACTGGTCTTCTCGTCCCCGCCGAAATGCACAGATAAAAAAACCCAGCAGAGCTGGGTTTTTTTATCTGGCGTCCCCACGGGGATTCGAACCCCGGTTACCGCCGTGAAAGGGCGATGTCCTAGGCCTCTAGACGATGGGGACGTGATGAGACGCCATTTTTGTTTGTTACTTTTGGAGCTAGCCGGGATCGAACCGGCGACCTCTTGCATGCCATGCAAGCGCTCTCCCAGCTGAGCTATAGCCCCAGATGCAATCTTTTCACTCGATCAGTTTCAATCTGAGAGAGGTTGCGATTCTAGGGAGCAAGGGGGTTACTTGTCAATACGAAATATTGAAAATTAATGACAAAATTTAAGTGGGCCCCTTAGGCGCTCATCACCCCCAACATCGCCTGATCCATACGCAGAACAGCCCGCTCACGTCCAATCAATAAAATCGTTGTATCAATGGGCGGCGATACGGTTCCGCCTGTCATTGCGATTCTAACCAATGGTGCAAACTTACCTAACTTCAATGCATGCATTTCTGCCGCTTGCTGCAACACGTGGTGAATTGCCTCCTTGTCCCACGTTGGTAAATTCACCAATCCATCACGCACGGTTTTTAAAACCGGCATTAGTTCAGGTGTAAACTGCGCTTTCATGTCACCTGCTAATTGAACGTCTGCATAAAAATAACGGCTCTTTTCAGCCATCTCGCGCAACGTTTTAGTACGCTCTGCTTGGGCCGCAATAAGATCAACCAATGTGGGGCCGTTATTAGCATCAATGCCCACTTGTTCCATGTGCCATGCTAATTCGTTGGCAACGTGCGCTGGATCACCTGTCTTAATGTAATGTTGATTCAACCACAATAATTTTTCAGGATTGAAGGCGGCCGGTGAGCGGCTGATATTATTTACATTGAAAAACTGCACCAATTCAGCCATGGAAAAAATTTCTTGATCACCGTAAGACCAACCCAGTCGAGCTAAATAATTTAAGAGTGCTTCTGGTAAAAATCCTTCTTCCCGATATTGCATCACACTCACCGCACCATGTCGCTTTGACAACCGTTTACCATCGCTACCCAAAATCATCGGCACATGCGCATAGTGCGGCGGCGTTGCACCCAGTGCGCGCAAAATATTTATTTGTCGCGGCGTATTATTAATATGATCATCACCACGAATAACGTGCGTAATTTTCATGTCCCAATCATCTACCACGACGGTAAAATTGTACGTAGGTGTTCCATCGCTTCTTGCAATGATCAAATCATCAAGTTCAGTATTTGCAAAACGCAACGTGCCGCGCACCAAATCATCAAACTCAACCACCCCCTCAAGCGGATTTTTAAAACGCACAACAAACGCGCCTTCGCCCGCTTCCTGCAAATGACGGCAGCGGCCATCGTAGCGCGGCTTTTGCTTTGCGGCCATTTGCTCGGTGCGCAGAGCTTCTAAGTGTTCTTTCGAACAATAACAACGATAAGCAGTCCCCGCATTGAGCATATCGGCAATCACATCACGATAGCGGTCAAAATGCTGGGTCTGATAATAAGGGCCCTCGTCATATTGCAGATTAAGCCACTGCATGGCATCTAAAATTGCCTGCACTGATTCGGACGTTGAGCGCTCAAGGTCGGTATCTTCAATACGTAAAATGAATTGCCCTTGCTGTTGCCGAGCGAACAAATAGCTATAGAGCGCTGTTCGCGCCCCGCCAATATGAAGATAACCCGTTGGGCTGGGTGCAAATCGTGTTCTGACCATGATGTGAGCCTTACTTTAAAATCGGTTAAATGGAGCGTATTGTATCAGTGTGAGGTCATAAATCGAATACGCGGGAAGGCATCATGCGACAAATCACCAACCAAACGTTATATATTTTTCTTATCACCACGGCGATTTTGCTGGTTTACTTGCTGGCACCTATACTCACTCCCTTTTTACTGGGCAGCCTGCTTGCCTATTTAAGCGCCCCACTCGTTAAACGACTCGAAAAATGGCATGTGCCGCATATTTTGAGTGTTGCCATTATCTTATTTACCTTCATTGCAACCCTTGGCATCCTTTTGTTACTGATCATCCCTACCATCCATACACAAATCCTGGCACTCATTGAGGCGGCGCCCAAAATCCAGCTCTGGTTTGAAACCAACGTGCTTCCGAAATTTCAGGAATTTATCTCGTTAAACGACATTGAACGCAACCTTCCCTCCACCCTCAAAAATGCAGGGTGGCTATTTGGTACCGTCTTATCATCGGGCTACACCATGCTTGAATGGTTGGTCAATATCGTCTTGACCATCATCGTCACCGCTTATCTATTACGCGATTGGGATACCATTTTGGCAGGTATCAAACGCGCTATCCCCGATAGCGCTCGTCCCACCATGCTGAGTTTTATGAATGAATGTCTTTCGGTATTAGGCGCTTTTTTTCGCGGCCAACTCTTAGTGATGCTAGCGCTTGGCTGTATTTACGGGATCGGTTTGACCTTGATTGGCCTGCGGGCTGGTTTACTCATTGGACTATTGGGTGGTTTATTGAGCATCGTGCCTTTCTTAGGCTCCACGTTTGTCGTTGTCACTTCATGCATCATGGCACTGGTACAATTTGGTGACTGGCACGCATTGACCTCAGTATTTATTGTCTTTCTCATTGGCCAAGCGCTCGAAGGCTATGTATTGACCCCTTATCTGGTGGGCGGACGGCTTGGATTACATCCGGTTGCCGTTATTTTCGCCGTCATGGCAGGCGGCACCTTATTTGGTTTTTTCGGTATTTTACTCGCCCTCCCCGCGGCCGCTGTTTTTATGGTATTCGCTCGCTTTGCCCGTCAGCAATACACGTTCGGGCCAGGTTAACTGTTACATTAGCATGGCATTGACGTGGGCAGGCACACATTCCTTCAGTGTATCCAGGTCATAGCCCCCTTCGAGTACTGACACCAACCGTCCATCGGCATAGCGCTTTGCGATCTTTGCGATTTCTTTCGTCAGCCAGACGTAATCGCTCACCACCAACTTAAGCTCCGCCAGGGAATCATTTTGATGCGCATCAAATCCGGCTGAAAAGAAAATAAACTGTGGTTTAAACCGCGCCAATTGATCAAACCAGGCCGCTTTGACTGCCTCTCGATACACCTTGCCGGTGGTTCCCGCTGGCAAGGGAACCGCCAGCAAATGCTCATTATCTGACTCGGCATCGTAACCAGGATAAAAGGGATGCTCGAAGCTTGAGCAATACATGACGCGCTTATCGTGCTGAAAAATAGCTTGCGTCCCATTACCGTGATGCACATCAAAATCGATAATCGCCACGCGCTCTAGTCCATATTGATTAATCGCGTGCAACACACCAAGCGCCACATTATTAAAAAAACAAAACCCCATCGCTTTTTCGTATTCCGCATGATGTCCGGGCGGACGCACATTACAAAACGCCGCTTGCGCTTTCCCTGTCATCACTAAATCGACGGCAAATGGCACGCTACCCGCGGCGCGCAACGCTGCCTGCAACGTATGCGGATCCATCCACGTATCTTCATCGAGGCTAATGACTTCTTTACGCGGTGCTACCGAGAAAATCCAATCAACATAGTTCTTTTCATGCGTGCTTATTAATTGCTCGCGGGTCGCAAGCGGTGCTTCATAGAATTTGACCGGTTGTTTAAAAGCAAATTCGGCCAAGGCCTTTTCAATGACGATCACGCGATCAGGCCGTTCAGGATGTGCGCCACCTGGATTATGAAGGACACAGGCGGGATGGGAGATGATGGCTAGTGTCATGAGTTCTGTCCCTATTTAGTTGTGCGTAGGCATATATCCATCTGCCTAAGAAATGATATCATACACAGCAATGACTTTTGCAAAATAGGTTAAAAAGCGCATGATACAACTGTCTCTCGCCGAAGCGGCAGCCATCCTTGGACTGACCCCACCCACGACCAGAGTGGCCTTCAGCGGGATCAGCATTGATACGCGCACCTTAGAACCCAACAACCTTTTTATTGCCATTCCGGGTGAAAAAGTCGATGGCCATGATTTCATTGAGATGGCCCGGGAAAAAGGCGCAAGTGCAGCACTTGTGACACAGCGCATGAATTCGGCACTGCCCACACTCACCGTCAACGACAACGTCGCGGCCCTTGGCAAATTAAGCGCTGCCTGGCGCGATCAATTCACCATTCCTTTTATCGCCATCACTGGCAGTAACGGCAAGACAACGCTTAAAAATATGGTTGCTTCCATTTTGGTGGCAGCATCACACGGCGATAAAACCAAGGTACTCGCGACGGCCGGCAATTTTAATAATCATCTTGGTTTACCGCTCACCTTAGCAAGACTCGATCCTCTGCATCGCTATGCGGTGATTGAAATGGGCATGAATCATTTTGGTGAAATTGATTATTTGACCCGATTAGTAAAACCGAAAATTGCCCTCATCACTAATGCTGCGGCATGCCACATCGAAGGCGTTCGCAATGTGGCTGGCGTTGCGCGCGCAAAAGCTGAAATCTTTCATGGTCTGTCCCAGGATGGCATTGCTGTCCTCAATCGCGATGATCCGTTTTACGCTTACTGGCGCGAGCAAATTGATAAACATCGCTGTATCACGTTTGGTTTTCATCCTGACGCTGATGTCACGACCTTAACCGGGCCCGATGGTAAAGAAGCGTTGATAACGATCAAAACACCTGACGGCCAATTAAAATTAAAACGACCGTTACTGGGCAAACACAATATTCTCAACATGCTTGCAGCCACCGCCGCAACGATTGCGCTTCAAATTCCGCTTGATGCAATTAAAACCGGTCTTGAAACGATGTTGCCCGCCAAAGGAAGATTAGAATTACATACCTTGGCAAACGGTATTACTATCATCGATGATACGTACAATGCCAATCCATTTTCACTAGAAGCCGCAATTGAAACCCTTGCTACGTTCGCTGGCAAAAAAATTCTCGTCTTGGGTGATATGAAAGAACTCGGCAGTGAAGCAAAAGAGTTACATTACGAAGCAGGCAAAAAAATCCGTGCCGCAGGCATTGATTATCTTTTCACGTACGGCGAATTAAGTGAAAACACAGCGACTGCTTTTGGTGATGGCGCGCATCATTTTAATAAACAAGATCAGCTGCTCGATGAACTTAAACCCTTTTTAAATAATCAGACTACCATTCTGGTCAAAGGTTCGCGCGCTATGCAGATGGAAAACGTAGTCACAAAACTCGTGGGGTGTTAAATGGCGATCAAGACACCAATTACCATTGCTTATGGTGACGGGATTGGCCCCGAAATCATGCGGGCAACGCTTAAGATTTTGACTGCAGCAAATGCGCGCATAGAACCGGAAGTCATCGAAATCGGCGAAAAAGCCTATCAGCAAGGATTCACTTCTGGCATCCCAGATGAAGCGTGGCAATCACTAAAGCGCACCAAAGTGTTATTAAAAAGCCCGATCACAACGCCACAAGGCGGCGGCTATAAAAGTTTAAATGTCACCTTGCGCAAAACACTGAGTCTTTATGCAAACGTAAGACCGTGTGTTGCTTACGCGCCTTACGTTGAAACGGCGTTCCCCAAACTTGATCTTGTCATCGTGCGCGAAAATGAAGAAGATTTATATGCGGGCATTGAGCATCGTCAAACCGATGAAGTGTATCAATGTTTAAAACTCGTTAGCCGCCGTGGTTGCGAACAAATTATTCGTTACGCATTTGAATACGCACAAAAATTTAATCGCAAAAAAGTCACTTGTTTTACAAAAGATAATATCATGAAGATGACAGATGGTTTATTTCATCGTATCTTCAATCAAATTGCGGCTGAATATCCGTCTATTAAAAATGAACACTACATCATTGATATTGGCACGGCGCTGCTCGCAGCAGAACCAGAACGCTTTGATGTGATCGTCACCTTAAATTTATACGGTGATATTATTTCTGATGTCGCCGCCCAAGTCGCAGGCTCCGTTGGGCTTGCAGGTTCTGCTAATATCGGCAATCAGATGGCGATGTTTGAGGCAATCCACGGTTCAGCACCGGATATTGCAGGCAAAAACATTGCAAATCCGTCCGGACTTTTAAACGGTGCTATTCAAATGCTCGTACACATCAATCAACCTGATATCGCCACACTCATTGAAAATGCCTGGTTAAAAACACTGGAAGATGGCATACATACGGCTGATATTTATTCTGATCAATTCAGCAAAGAAAAAGTAGGCACCGCCCAATTTGCGGAGGCGGTGATTGCACGCTTAGGGCAAAAACCCTCCCATTTTAAACCAGCCAATTATCAACCGGGCGCTTATACCTCCATTGAATGTTATGGTGATACACTCGTAAAACGCAGTAAAAAAGAATTGGTTGGCGTTGATATATTCATTGATAATCCCACTGATATCCCAGCGAGCGAGCTTGCCAAACGTATTGCTACACAGAAAACGCCGCTTGAACTCATTGTCATGACAAGCCGTGGTTTAAAAATTTGGCCAAATAGCACGATCGATGCGCCTTACCTACGCCATTGCTGCTGCCGTTTTCAATCCGCAAAAAACATCAAGCAATTGAAAGCGCTCAATAATGCAGACATCTTGTCATTATTGACGCAATTAAATGGGCTTGGTCTTGATGTCATCAAAACGGAAAATTTGTATACGTTTGATGGTGAATTGGGTTTTACACTCGCACAAGGACAGTAATTTGACAGCGAAACCTTGGGGTCTCTCTGATAGTGATAGCATGAGAATCCAATTGTAAGAGACCCTATTGCATCATTCGTCAATATGCGATACCTTTTTCCGAGCGGAAACAGGAGCCATGCGCGCAATGAAAAAAATCAGTAAATTACCTAGCTTGGAAGCATCATTCACTGAAGTTTCGACGCTCATTGATAAAATGGAACACGGCGAGTTAACGTTAGAACAATCACTGCAACATTTCGAACGCGGCATTGTTCTGATTAAACATTGTCAAAAACTTCTTAACGAAGCTGAACAAAAAGTCCAAGTCCTCATTGAAGCCAATAACCAGGCCGAACTCGCTCCTTACGGTGATGATAAAACAGAAGGCACGGAAAAGAATGAGAATCAAGAATGAGCTTGCGTTAGAAGAATTATTTGAACTTTGTGATAAGCGCTTAAAAAATGTTTTCGCTAACTACTTGTTAGACATTCCCTCCATTGAATTAAGAGATGCGATGGAATACACCTTATCCAATGGTGGTAAACATCTGCGTCCCATGCTCATCTATGCAACAGGTCATATTTTTGGCGCCACTTGGGACGATCTCGATATCCCTGCGAGCTCCGTTGAATTGATTCACACCTATTCATTAATCCATGACGATTTACCCGCCATGGATGATGCTGACTTACGTCGCGGCAAACCCAGTTGTCATAAAGTATACGGCGAGGGAATGGCTATTTTAACCGGGGACGCCTTGCACACGCTTGCGATGCAAATCATCGCCGCACACCCTGCGTCACTCCCTGCCGCAAAACGCATTCAAATGTTAGGTGTATTAAGTCAAGCATGCGGGCCCTATGGCATGGCGGCAGGACAAGCGCTTGATATCGCAATCATGCATGAAGACACGGTTTCTATCCCACTCTTGAATGATATTTACCGCTTAAAAACAGGCCGATTATTTTCGGCGTGTATTGAACTCGGCCGGCTTGCCTCAACTGATGATGATGAATTCAACCAGGAAGCGCTAGCGGTTTTTAGTGATCGCATTGGCCTTGCCTTCCAAATTCAAGATGATATTCTTGATATCGAAACCAACACTGAATTACTTGGAAAGCAACAAGGTACTGATTTAAAAAACAATAAAATTACTTACCCAAAACTTGCCGGTTTAGGTGAAGCAAAAGCCAAAGTCAACTCACTTTACGAAGAAGCTTTTGCTGCCATTCATCATTTTGGCAATAAGGCCCTGCTCTTACGCGAACTTGCTGAATCCATGTTAAAAAGACGCAAATAAATCTGCTTATCATTTAGCCTTCTCAGTACAGCATGGTCATGCTTCCTTATGCCCCCTATTTGCGCTAGTATGATTGAACAACGATAGATTGACGATTAAATTTTAATCGATTTGATACGTTAGCAAAAAGAGAGTGGGAGGGGCGCATGCAATTTGCCATTATATCGACAAAACAAAAACCATCGATCTCTATTCATTTCGGTAACACACTTGCATCACAGTTGCACAAAAAACAAAAAAACGCCATTCTGTCAGGACTACAACTTGCGCTCATTGATTGCGAATCAAAAGGCATTCAGCTTGATGACGATTATCTCTTGCTAGGCGTTGAAACCTTGCCGGATGAACAATACAACCTACTCTGTGTTGATAGTAAAAGTAAGCGGCTTACGCCCTCATTACTCAATACAAAAAATATCACGATCACGCCATTTGAAATCAAGGATGAATGGTTCTTTAGCGATAACCTATCAACCCTACCAAGAACTTCTCTCATTCAAACGATGATCATGGATTTTGAAACGCATGCAAAACCACTCGAACCTTTACTCATTGAACCACAAGAAGATGCTTATCACCCGCACTTACTGAAGCACGAATTTCCGCAATTCGAAGAAAAATTACAACTTATTAAAGCCACATTAGAGTTATATAAAAAATCGAAAAAAAAATTAAATTCCAATAAAAATATAATGGCAAGTGAACTTAAAGAAGTTAAGGCCGATGATCAGTATCCACTACTCGAAATCGATTTTAATATAATCTCAGAAAAAATCACCACACTCACAACAAACATGCGAGCAAATGAAATACGTTATTCAGATTATCAACAAGACATCTGCAAAGCGTGGCTATTATACCAAGCACTTAATAACAAACGTGATCACATCAAAAAACACTTAGCTTGGCAAATCATTTGCGGCATAAAAGAATATTTTGATGAAGTGTTAACTGAAATCGCTAATCTTAACGAAGAAAAGCAAAAAATCAAAATTGAAAGCTTTAATAAACATTTTGACGGTTACATGCAAATTAAAAATGGTCAAAATACATTATCGGTTTATGAAGTTTATACTCAGTTTTGTCAATTATCGTTTGATGACATCGCCACTAAAATAGTGAAATTGCTAAATGAATGTAACACCACCTTTTTTTTCACCTCGAGTAAATTAACGAATCTCTCAAAAGGATTACAATCAGAGCATTATAAAATTGATTACATTCGCAATTTTATAGCAAAAAACACTTATCAATTTACCTGGAATGGCGTCAAGGAGCTTGAAGAATCCATACTTGATGCAAAAGATCAATTAGCTTTCGCCATTGATAGCGATAACTTACTAATACTTCGCACCATTACCAAACTAGACTTCGCCTTGCTTGATACTGCGATTAAAACGCTACGACAAGCTATAACAGAAGCAAAAGAAAGACTGCGTGAAAAAGCAAAGATAAGGGATAAAAAACCGGAGCGCCAACCGCTTACACAAGAACTCATTTCTCCAATTGCGCCCACTATTAAAACGCCGCTGCTATCAACACCCCACCCAAATCGGCCTTCGTTTTTCAAAAGCCTATTTTGCTGTTTTGGGGGCAGCAGCGAGCCGCATCGTGAGAAGATGCCGATTAAAAATCGGCACTGACATTTGAGGAGGTGGCAATTCATTCGTATTGCTTCGCTACGCTGGCATGACACAGTTTGATGAACATTCTCAAAAAATGCGTTTCCAGTGACAAAAATGACTTGCATATTTTTCTATGCTTTACCCATAAAATCGGATAAACTTTGCGCATTGACACTAAAAAAGCTTGAACCATAATGTACTGCCCATTCTGTCATAAAGGCGATACAAAAGTCATCGATTCTCGCTTGATCCGGGAAGGCAACCAGACGCGTAGACGTCGGGAGTGCCCAGATTGTAAAGAGCGATTTACGACCTATGAGAGAGCTGAGATCTCCCTCCCCCGCATCATTAAACGAGATGGCCGCAGGGCTCCCTTTAGTGAAGAAAAATTACGGGCAGGGATGTTACGGGCGCTGGAAAAACGCCCCGTAAGTATGGAGAATATCGAAAACGCTATCATGCGCATCATCCATAAGGCAATGACGCGAGGTGAGCGCGAGCTCGGCGCGAAAGAAATCGGTGAATGGGTGATGGAAGAATTACATCAGCTCGACCAGGTGGCTTATGTTCGATTTGCCTCTGTGTATCGTAGCTTTCAAGATATTGACGAATTCCGAAAAGAAATAACTAAATTGAGTCGACATGCCAAACGAAACCAATCAAAATCCTCCTGAAATGAACAGTATTAACCCGGTTGCAAGACATAATGCACGCCGCTATGCCTTACAAGCCATGTATCAATGGCAGATTGCCGGCGCATCCCTTGCTGATATTGAAGCTGAATTTTTAACGTATCACATCGATAAAAAGCTCGATTTGAGTTACTTCAAAGAACTGGTGCATGGCATTCCAAAGCACCAACACGAAATCGATCAAGCGATTCAACCGTTTCTTGGCCGCAGCATGCATGAAATTGATCCTATTGAACTCGCTGTTCTCCGCTTGGCAACATACGAGCTGATCAAGCGCCCTGATGTTCCCTATCGCGTCATCATCAATGAAGCCCTTGAATTAACAAAGAAATTTGGCTCCATTGAAGGCCATAAATTCGTTAATGGCGTACTTGATCGCGTCGCCAGGAAAAACCGGCAGGATGAGGTTACTATTAAAAAAGCGTAGGGCTTTAACGGCAGATGACTGAATTCGATATCATCAAGCATTACTTCACCCGACAAACAAGGCAGCGCGCCGATGTTGCTTTGGGTATTGGTGATGATGCCACCATTGTAAACGTTCCAGTCGACAAACAACTTGTCATCACCACAGACACTCTTTCTGCTGGCATTCATTTTCCCTCTGAAACACCGCCCAATGCCATCGGACATAAAGCACTGGCGGTTAATTTAAGCGATCTTGCCGCGATGGGGGCACACCCTGCGTGGATCACTCTCTCCCTCACCTTGCCTTCGTTTGATGCCGCTTGGTTAAACGCATTTTGCGATGGTTTTTTTGCGCTCGCAAACACCCATGATGTAGCACTAATTGGCGGTGATTTGACCCATGGACCGCTTAGCATCACGGTAGCAGCCCTGGGACTCATTCCAGCGCAAAAGGCACTCTTACGATCAGCGGCAAAGCCAAATGATCTCATCTATGTCACTGGCACGCTTGGTGATGCAGGACTTGCCTTGCTCGGATTACAACAAAAAATAACGATGGATCCTACCATCCAGACCAAACTGCTTGAAAAGCTCAACTATCCAACGCCGCGTGTTAAAGTTGGCGAAGCATTACAAGGTATTGCACATGCTGCAATTGATGTTTCGGATGGGCTAGCGTCTGATCTCTCACACATACTCGATGAAAGTAACGTGGGTGCGCGCATTAATGTCGATCAACTCCCGCTTTCCGATGCGCTAAAAACAGTGCTTGATAAAAATGCGGCGATCAAGCTTGCATTAAGCGCGGGTGATGATTACGAATTATGTTTTACCATTCCACCGCAACATCGTGAACAACTGACAAAGCTTGTTCCCTGCCGCATCACTTGCATCGGTGAAATAACCGCTGAAAAAGGCTTATTATTGCATTATCAACAGGGGAATCCCTATCATGGCGACATTATCGGTTACCAACATTTTTGAAAAATGGCGCTCCCGCAAAAAAACGATGCAAGCGTTGCCTAATAATGTTTGGCAAGACCCCTTCACTTTTATCGCGTTTGGTTTTGGTGCGGGCACGATGCCGTTTGCGCCAGGCACGTTTGGCACGCTGCTAGCAATTCCATTCTATCTGCTCATTGCATCACTCCCACTCACGTACTATCTTGGTTTCGTCGTTATTTTTATTGGCATCAGCACATGGCTGTGTGAACGTGTTCATCAACAAATAGGCGAACACGATCACCCTGGTGTCACCATTGATGAATTTGCTGGCTTTTTTGTGACGATGATTAATGCGCCAAAAGGCGCCGCATGGGTCATATTAGGCTTTTTACTCTTTCGCTTTTTTGATATTGTAAAACCGTGGCCGATACGCTTACTCGATGAAAAAATTGCAAATGGCTTTGGTACCGTGATTGATGATGTGGTTGCGGGCTTTTACAGCTTTATTATCCTTCAATTAATAGGTTATGTTGTATGACACACTGGTTACCCGCCGCTATTCTTTCGTTGCTGAGCTTTGGCTTCTGGGGTTTATTCACCAAATTTGCAATCCTGCATGTTGATTCAAAAAGTGCTCTCATTTTTCAAACGGCCGGTGTTTTGCTCGTTGGGCTTTTTATTCTAGGCATGATGAACTTCAAACCGGCGAGTGATCTTAAAGGGATTGGCTTTGGTTTATTAACCGGTATCGCTTACGGGCTTGGCTGTCTTTTTTATTTTATAGCGGCCGATAAAGGCAAAATCACCACGGTTGTCACTCTCACCGCGCTCTATCCGCTGGTTACCATTTTATTATCCTATTTTTTACTGCGTGAAGCGGTGAGTGCAAAACAATGTCTTGGCATTGCGCTTGCCCTATTTTCGATTTATCTATTATCGAGCTGAGCGTGCAAAAATCGTCTCTG
>MGYG01000088.1 GCA_001801635.1 Gammaproteobacteria bacterium RIFCSPHIGHO2_12_FULL_43_28 | reverse complement strand
CCGACTGAGCTGTCTTTGCAAGCACTGCTCGCCTCGCATCTACCCTATGCTTGATAGCAACACCGGCACCACTTATGCCTGCGCCAAATAAAGAGCCGCAAAAGGCAAGTACACCCATACCTGTCATGGTGGCTACCGTTGCACTAACATGCACGCCCACTAATCCAAGCAAACCAAAACCAATAGTCGCTGAAACTGGCGCGAGCGGCCCTGATAAAACCGTGGCGACAACGACGCCTGCCGCTAATACGCAAGCACCTGCGATCAGACCAGCCATCAGCCATTTGGATTTTTTAGAAACGTGTTTTGACTTATCATTCATTTCTGGTGGCTTTAACTTTAGCTCTGACGCTTCCAATTGCCTCGGATTTTTTTCTTCTCGTTCTTGTTGTTGTTTCTTTGGTTCTTCTTGCTTTAGCGCATTTTCTTCATCTTTTTTTAGATCAAAATAATACCTTGCATACAAATCGAACTGAGTCTCCTGATCTTTTATCTGGATGTTATTGGCAATGAATTCCATAATTTTTTGTTTAATGACACGTATTTTATTGTCAAGAATACCCTTATCAAAAAAATGCTTAGCAACAAATTGAGTATCAATGTAGTTGCTAATATAATCCTTAGCAAGAATTAATAATTTATCAGGCTGATCCCATAATTCGCTTTGCTCTTTTAGCTTAGTTTTTTCCTTTTCCAAAGTAAGCTCGTATCTAAATTTTAGTAAATCTAATTCTTCAATGAGGTTATATTCGGTTAATAACCGATTTATAGCCCATCGCCATACTGGGTAATCACTAAGTTTCCCACCAACACCCCACTTAATACAAAATTTCTGGTGCTCAGCAGAGTCATATCGTGTTGAGTCATACTCGTTATCATCTATCATCGAATTATTAATCATAGGATTAATCCATAAAAAATTTTATCCAACATGCTGCGAATAAATTCGTCGTTAATAATGAATTATTATAATCCCATGAGATTAAGAAAGACTTAGCGGAAGCTTAAGGGAGGCTTAGGAGTGCCTTCGTTCGCGAGAAAAAAGCGGAGTATCCGCGGTGGCAAATTTTTTATCGGTCACAACTCGCCTGCAGCATAGATGGCAATTTCTGGTGAAATTTTGTATACTATGCGTAATTTTGATAAATTTACTTAATAATGTGACACTTGGGAGGAAATGATATGAAGCAACTGGCCACCTTTATCAGCCTGATTCTGATTAGCACGTGTGCGCTCGCTCAAGCCCCACTCTCAACCCATAAAGCAACACCGGCCGTAAAGGCGCTTAGCTCTACCTGGAAAAACCAGCAGGGCATGCATGCCAGTCATGAAAATCAAGGCATCACGATGGTTTATGGCGGCGAAGATGTTTCAAGACAGCCAATGCTTACGGCGAAAACCACATCGGCTTAAATTGTAACAGCTCAGTCTATGTCAAAAACTGGATTGCCACGCCCGCAAAAAACGCGGGCTCGCAATGACGGGTAAGCAGTTACCAAACCACTCTCGCCGCCATTTGATCGAGTCCGGCATGTGAAGCGTTACGAACGTTATTTCGCATAAGAGGCAATTTTTTCCCTAGATTTCTGTTCTGGTGCTTTATCTAATTTTCGAATTGGCGCACTCGGCAATTTTTCCCTAGATTTCTTTTCTGTTGCTTCATCTAATTTTTGAGTTGGCACCCTCGGCAATTTTTCTTCGAGTATTGCTACTGTATGATCCTCTTTCGTATAAAGCGTGAATGGATTACTGGTCATTTTGTTTGGATTTTGCTTTACCGCTACTTCATAGGAAGGGGGCAAATCGATGACTTCTTCAGAAGCACTCACAGGCAACGTGACTATATTCTCCATGCTATTTTGCGATGATGGTGATGGCGCAGTAGGCTGTGCTAGGTAGTGTGGAACAATCCAATGCTTACCAGTATCATAGTTCGGCTGCATGCTATTGCAATTCGGCGTTATGACTGGATATAACGGTGCCTGCGGATATTCCGGTTCACTTGGTGATGCTTGCACTGGATATAATTGCAGTGGTTCCGTTTGCGGTGCAACCGGGCAAAACAAACTATTCTGTGGATATTGAAGTTTGTTTATCACATCTGGGGGATTCATTAGCGGAGCATCTATCTCCATTTTTGATGCCTTTTCAGTAAGCGAATTCCGTATTTTTTTGGTTGATGTCTGCAACGCTTTCTCGCATAACGCGGCCCTTTGTCGTTTATCAAGTTCATCATTCAGCTGCCTTAGTGTTCCGCGTTTTTCACTTGGTTTTAATAGGCCGCGTTGCGCATGGAATACTTTACCCAATGGATGATTTATATCGCATGCCTTTTCAAGTAAAGCAATGCTCTTATTTCTATCTAGCAATAATATGAATTTAGCTATCTCTTCCTTAGTTTCAGCCGCTGCCTTAATTTCATCTTCATCCAAATAAGTCATCGTTAATAATCGTTTCGCAATGATTTTACTGAGTGCTTTGTAATTCTCTGTGATGAATTCTCTCTCAGTGATCTTTTTCGCGATAATTAACACTTCTTTATCAGAAAATACTGCGCCTTTTTCTTGTAAGTAGTTAAAAATATCTATATGTCCACAGCGAGCAGAGGCATGTATGATTGTCGAACGATTGTCTGTTTTTCTGTTGACATCAACGTCATTCTCTACCAGGCGTTTAACAGTATTTAAATGCCCTTCTTGGGCTGCGAAATACATAGCTAGAGCACCATCATTGGTACTGGGATCATTTGCGCCAAATGCTAATAAATAGTTAACCGCCTCTTCATGACCAACAAAAGAAGCAAACGCGAGTAGTGATTTATCTTGATGTTTACTGTTAAAATCACATCCTTGCATAAATAATAATTTCAAGGTATCGACTGATTGATGACACATAATAGCGTATTGAATAATCCCTATCCCACTACTATCCGTTTTCGCAGTATCAAGCATTAGATATTTTTCATGGGCGAAATAAGGAAGCACAATTTTTTCATAAATTGCATGCAGAAATGCAGAATGTCTGTTTTGCCAGGCGAATTCAATTTGTAATGTGCACCCATCCGGTTTCTCGAGCAGCTCTTTCAGGGTCGGCTTTAGCTCATCAATTGCGAAGACATCACCTTCTTTCATCATCGTGATAAGTTTTAATTGCCTGTCTGATAGGTTCGCATATTGCTTAGCACAGCGCGTCTTAAATGCGTACTCCCAGTCAACACCTTGCTTTTTTGAAAACACTTCATAGGCTGCTTTAAAATGGAGGGAAAACTTATGTTGCCAATCAATCGTTTTACCCGTATTTATTCTATTAAATGACATATCAACACCTGCGATTAGGTCCTTTCCCTGAAGTTTGTTTTGATTTCAAAATGAATTGTTGCCTTATTTAACCTGATTATGGGTCATTGCTCAATATTTTCTGACTATTTTCTGACTATTTTCTGACTATTTATTCAATTAATTATCTTTTAATGCTCTACAAAGGCCGACACTTGGCCACCGGCGCGAATGATAAACGATGAATGCGGCTCGGCCCGTGGCACCGCAAGGCTTCAATATGCTGGACGGTTGGGTAGCCTTTGTGTTGACGAAATCCATATTCGGGATAACGTTTATCGAGCATTAGCATCAATCGGTCCCGCAATACTTTGGCAACAATCGATGCCGCACTAATGGCTGGCTCAAACTCATCGCCACGAACAAGTGTTTTCGTTGTATAAGGCAGATACGGTGCGCGGTTACCGTCTATTAACACAAGCTCTGGCTTACGTTTCAGTTTTAAGACCGCGCGCTGCATGGCGAGTAATGAGGCTTGCAGAATATTGATTTCATCAATTTCAGTCGCGCTTGCCCGCGCAACCGCAAAGGCAACGGATCGCTCACGAATCAATTCAAATAATGCTTCACGCTTTTTAGCAGAGAGGGCCTTTGAATCGGCGAGACCTTCAATCGGCCGTTTTGGATCAAGGATAACGGCCGCCGCAATAACCGGTCCTGCTAATGGGCCACGGCCTGCTTCATCCACCCCCGCGATAAGTATATTATCGTTATAAGAGAGTATGGCTCGGTTGTGGTTCATACGTATTCCCTACTGTGTTTGGTTCCGTTTGCATGCGCACGGTTTGTACGCCTTCATTTTCCAATACATGCTTTACAACAAAGCGTGGGCGCTTTCTGACTTCTTGATAAATGCGGCCAACATATTCACCCACAATACCAAGGCCGAACAATACAATACCAATCAGGAAAAACATGATCGCGAATAAGGTAAAGACCCCTTCCACTTCAGGGCCCACAATCAAACGCCGCATCAATAAGAAGACGACAAAGCCAAAACTACAGCAAGCAATGACAAGACCGACCAGCGTAAATACTTGCAGGGGAAAGACAGAAAAACCGGTGACCAAATCAAAGTTATAGCGCAGTAGTTTGTAAAAATTATAGCTCGATGTGCCAGCGCTGCGCTCAGCGTGCTTGACACCGACTTCCGTTGGATTGGACGCATACGTTAAGGCAAGTGCAGGAATAAAGGTGGTGCTTTCGCCCGTCGCCGCCATGAGATCAACGATTTGACGACTGTAGGCGCGCAGCATGCAACCTTCATCTTTCATTTTTAACTTAGGCATCATCAACGCTCGAAGGCGGTTATGCCATTTTGATACTTGTAAGCGCCACCAACTGTCTTGTCGATCTTCACGGTAGGTATTGACCACATCGTGCCCTGCTTCCATCGCAGCGACTAGCTTGCCAATTTCTTCTGGTGGATTTTGTAAATCAGCATCCATGGTGATGATAATCTCACCGCGGACCCGCTCAAACCCAGCCATGATCGCCATATGCTGGCCATAATTGCCATTGAATTCGATCACTCGAAATTGATCCGGACGGCGGCCATGAAATGCTTTTAGCATTTGGTAGGAACGATCCGTACTGCCATCGTTGGTCAAAATAACCTCATAGGGTTTTTGCAATTGATCCAGGGTGCACGTCAAGCGGTCATATAATTCCGGAAGCACTTCTTCTTCATTATGGACGGGAACCACTACGCTAATATACGGTTTGTACGACATTCGGATTTCTCACCTGTTATGGTATGATCGAGATCAAGAACGCAGAATTATAGTATGATTACTTGGCCGAAAATAGTATGGATAGCAAAAAAATACGCAAAATTTTCACGCGTTTTCAACAGAGAAACCCGCACCCCACCACCGAACTCATTTACCATAGTCACTTTGAGCTATTGGTTGCCGTCATTTTATCCGCCCAGACAACGGATAAATCCGTCAATAAAGCAACCGAAAAGCTGTTTGCCGTGGCAAACACCCCCGAAAAAATCCTTGGACTCGGTGAGAAAGGACTGAAAAACCATATCAAGACCATCGGGCTTTATACCAATAAAGGCAAAAATATCATCGCCACGTGCAAGCTGCTGATGGATAAATTTCACTCAAGAGTACCGCGTGATCGCGAAAGCCTGGAATCACTCCCGGGCGTTGGTCGTAAAACTGCCAATGTCATTTTAAATACCTGCTTTCGTGAACCTGTGATTGCCGTTGATACGCATATCTTCCGTGTAGCAAACCGCATTGGGCTTGCAAAGGGGTCAACACCGCTTGCAGTTGAAAAGCAGCTCATGGAGAATATACCCGATAAATTTAAGCACGATGCTCACCACTGGTTAATCCTGCATGGACGCTATGTTTGCATTGCCCGCAAACCAAAATGTCCAGAATGTCTCATACGGGATTTATGCGAATATCCCGATAAAACGGTGTCCTGATATGTATACAGATGATCGAAACGCTTATCGCCAGACGTATTTCACTGCCTGGCAAAAACATTTAAAAAAATTACCGATGGATGGCGTTGAATCGCAACTCGCCGCGATTATAGAAGCACATCCTGAGTATCACCCCCTGCTTGAAAAAGAAGGTCAAACCGATAATTTTGCAGTCGAAGAAAACCCTTTCGTCCACATGAGCTTACATCTTGCACTGCGTGATCAAGTTTTAACCAATCGCCCGCAAGGTATTGCGCAAATTTACCAAGCGCTGCATGAAAAATACCCGAGCATTCACGAGAGAGAGCACGTCATGATAGGCGCGCTCGCTCACATGCTTTGGCAAGGCCAAGAAAGCGGCAGTATGCCGAGTGAAGCGGATTATTTGGCAAAACTGCGCGGGATTTGATAAGGAAAGGCTCTGTACACGACAAAATTTAAAATTGCCCGTTCATGCTTCGAGACGGCGCAAAAAGCGCGCCTCCTCAGCACGAACGGGTTTTAAATATGCTCATTAACTGACCGTTCGCCCTGAGTCCTTCGACAAGCTCAGGATGCACGAGCGCGCTTTTTGCGCCGTCTCGAAGGGTGAACGGCTAGCTAGTCTAAAAATAATAATCAAACGTTGCAGTCACCGCATTATCTGACTTGCCCGTTGCCGTACACGTCACTGAGGCGCAAGTGGCGCCGCCAGTTAATGCACCGATCGGTCCATTACCCGTGCTGCTTGCCGCATAGTTATGATCATGGCGGAATTCAAGCGCTTGCAGGGTGCTATGCAAAAGCGACGTATTCAACGTGATCGCTGTTCGCGTTAACGGCATGCCAAGCGATAAGGCGTCATGGCTCGTGCCATAATCCATGCTTAGCGAAGTCGGCTTCTCCATCACATAGAAGGAATACGCTGCTTCCAGGTTAGTCGCCCATGGTTTTGCGCCATGGCCATTATAACTCATGTCATTTGGATTAAATCGTGTCGATGCACCCACGTACTCAGCGGATAAATCAATATGCTCAAGTATATTTAACGAACCACGCAGGTTTAATCCGGGCACACGATGCGTGATCTGCTCAAATGAATTAAAACCATTCCCATGCTGCATGCCTTCTGAATCAGCAAGGCTACCAATGATGCTGCCGCCCACATTACCGCGAATCGTTTGTCCTTTGAATTTATAACCCAAATTTAAGCCGCCATTCGCAATCTTGTTGGTCACTGACACGTGGCTATCGCCGCTAAATGCAAAACCCGAGGCATACCAGGCATTATCACCTTCTTGTTGATACCCCAGTAATATGGGACGTGCTTTCGTTCGGCCTAAGAGCTTTGTCAGCGGACTGCTAATCATGGAACTCGAATACGTACCATACGGCACATAGAACTGGCCAAACGTGCCGTACACAGGCGATTTTGCAAAGTTACCAATGGTCACGAAGGCTTTATTTAAATATAAGCGGGAATTATCAATGCGATAGCCATCGCCCGGTAAAGGGCCGCTATCGAAGGAATATTCAATATAGCCAAGCAACCAATCACTTGGCCCCATGAAGAATAAATCGAGGCTTGCATTGCTAACATCAATCGAGGACATGCTTGGTGAACCCCCAATATCCGTGTAATTTATCAGCCCTTCGACGACACCACTCAATAAAAGGTGGGAGTGATAAGGTTCTTGCGCAATCGTCCCGCCCATCGCTTGTAATTGTTCTTTAATGGCTTTACGGACGGTTAATAATTTAACGTCTTCATTGATGCTTGGGCTATTGATGATGAGATCTGAGCCATCAAATTGTAGCGGTACTCCGATAAAAGGGCCGGTTGAAACAAAGGCTTGGCCTGGCACATCCAGATCGATTGGCAGTATCTGTTTTTCTTCCTTAATAAATTGGGCGAGCTCTTGACGTGATAATCCTTGTTTTTTCGTTGTTTGTTGTGAAACAGCACCCGTTGTATTGGCCGCCGCTGCAAAAATGGGTGTCACTGAGAATCCGGCAAGCCAGATAGTCGCAATAATGGGTTGGAAGGGGAATTTCATACCAGCGCTCTCCTTGTTTTTATATTGTTATAGCGTTGCTGACAACGCGAGGCGAAGACAGTAGCAAAAATAAAATGGCAACTCAAGGAAAGAAATTTTCAGTATCAGTTGGTTTTTTTAAATACAAGCCGCGAGAAGCTGTTCCATTCCACCCTCATCTCCAGTAAACTTCAATATCTCATATAAAAAACAACGATTTTAATTATGAACAACTGGCTGAAAACGCTCCCCACCGACTTTGCAGCTTTGCTGCTAGGCGTGATGCTGACCCTTGCCTTTGCCCCTTATGAAGTTTTCCCCTTCGCCGTCCTCGCACCCGCTGGCTTGCTTTTCCTATGGCTAAGCAGCAGTCCCAAGCGAGCAGGGTGGTTAGGGTTCCTGTTTGGACTTGGGTTTTTCAGCACCAGCACCTATTGGATTTTTATCAGCATCCATGAATTTGGTGATGTGCCAGGCTTCCTCGCTGGCTTTATCACCTTCGGTTTTGCCGCCATTCTCGCGCTTTTCCCAGCAACTGTTGGCTTTACGTTAAACCGCTACTTCCCAACGCTAACCAGCTTAAAAATCCTGGGCGCCTTCCCGTCACTCTGGTTATGCAGTGAATGGGTACGGACGTGGATATTTACCGGCTTTCCATGGTTATTTTTAGGTTATAGCCAAACCAATTCACCCTTAAAAGGGTTCGCGCCTATTTTTAGTGTGTACGGCGTGACGCTCGCTGTTTTACTTTCTAGCGGATTACTGGTGAACGCCGTCAGACGAATACAGCAAAAAGCCTACCAATCGGCTTATTATAATTTGTTTTTCTTTTTAACGATCTGGACCGTTGGCGCTTTACTCGTCCTTGTTCACTGGACAGCTCCCATTGAACCTCCCGTTTCAGTCAGCCTGGTACAAGGCAATATTCCTCAATCGGTTAAATGGACGCCGGAAAAGCTCTCACTCTCCTTAAACCGCTATGAAGCCTTGAGTGAACCTTTATGGGGAAAGAGTAAACTCATTATTTGGCCGGAAGCCGCTATTCCATTACCGCTGCAAGAGGCGGCGAGTTATCTCGCCAAAATGGATGAGAAAGCGCGCGGGAATGACACCGCGTTACTTTTAGGAATACCCGTGCAATCATTAAATGGCAGCGGGTATTATAATGCACTCATCTCCCTTGGCAGTGAGAAAAAAGCCTACTATAAATACCACCTGGTTCCCTTTGGTGAATACACGCCATCAGTCGGCATCTTCACACGCTTTATGCATTTTATGGATATACCGATGTCAGACATGATACCCGGTGATACCAATCAAGAACCCATTACCATCGGAAAAACCAAAATTCTTCCTTTCATTTGTTATGAAATTGCCTACCCTGTGCTTTTCAAAACATATGATCCCTCGATTAATCTCTTGCTCACCATCACTAACTCTGCCTGGTTTGGTAAGTCCTCCGCTCAGGCGCAAATGTTACAAATGGCTGAGATGCGCGCGCTTGAATTTGGTCGATCGGTTGTCTTTGTTGGTAACGATGGCATTACAGCCATTATTGGGCCTGATGGTAATATCGAAGAAAGCGTACCGCCGCATGAAATGGCTGTCCTCTCTGGCACAGTGGAACGAATGGGTGGCAGTACGCCCTGGATGCGCACCGGAATGGATCCTATCCTTTTCATCATGCTTTGCCTCTTTCTCGCGGCGCGTTTTCATTGCCGCGAACGAAAGCCAATTCTCACGCATGAGAATGCAAAACAAACAAATCCCGTCAAACTATAAGATTATCATTTAAGGTTTATGTCACATGATGGAAGAACAATATAATCCGCAAACGATTGAATCAAATACGCAGCAATACTGGAAAGAAAAAAATAGTTTTCATGCCACTGAAGATGCCAATAAAGAGAAATTTTATTGCTTATCCATGATGCCCTACCCAAGCGGTAATTTGCATATGGGGCACGTGCGTAATTACACCATTGGTGATGTAATCGCGCGCTATCAACGCATGTTACAAAAAAATGTTTTGCAACCGATGAGTTGGGATGCCTTCGGTTTGCCCGCGGAAAACGCAGCGATCAAACATAAAATCGCGCCAGCCCAATGGACACGACAAAACATCGATCATATGCGTGCGCAAATGATACAAATGGGTTTTGCGTATGACTGGAGCCGCGAAGTCGCCACGTGTGACCCTGACTATTATCGCTGGGAACAGTGGTTTTTCTTGCGTCTTTATCAAAAAGGATTAGTTTACAAAAAAAATTCCGAAGTAAACTGGGACCCTGTCGATCAAACCGTGCTTGCGAATGAACAAGTGATTGACGGACGTGGTTGGCGCTCAGGTGCGCTCGTCCTACGTCGTCAAATTCCACAATGGTTTTTAAAAATCACTGCTTACACAGAAGAATTATTGCGTGATATTGATAAACTAACGCATTGGCCAGAACAAGTTAAAACCATGCAACGCAATTGGATTGGCCGCTCAGGAGGGGTGGAAATTCAATTTGCCGTCGAGGGTTTTGATCCGCTCACCGTTTACACGACACGTCCTGATACCTTATTTGGTGTCACTTATCTTGCCGTGGCGCCACAACACCCCATCGCCCTTTTGCTCGCAGAAAAAAATCCTGCGCTCGAACAATTCATTGATGATTGCCGTAATATCAAAACGGCGGAAGCAGAATTAGCCACCATTGAAAAACATGGTATGCCGCTTGGCATTAACGCGCGACACCCGATAACAGGACAGGCAATTCCCGTGTGGACCGCTAATTTTGTCGTGATGGATTACGGTGCTGGTGCACTCATGGCAGTGCCCGCGCATGATCAACGTGATTTTGAATTTGCAAAAAAATATCATCTTCCAATCAAACAAGTGATTACACCGCGTGATGGTTCGCATTGGGATTTTAGTTGCGCCGCCCTCACTGAAACAGGTGAATTAATTGATTCCGCTCAATTTAGCGGCATGGATTTTAATGCAGCTTTTACGGCAATCGCTGATTACCTGGAAGCAAATCAACTGGGTAAACGAACCGTTCACTATCGCTTACGCGATTGGGGTGTCTCAAGACAACGCTATTGGGGAACACCCATCCCGATTATTTATTGTGAAAAATGCGGTACACAACCGGTGCCGGATAAAGATTTACCGGTTGAATTGCCGGAAGACATTGAATTCAGTGAAGCGGCCTCACCGCTTAAATCAAACCCCGCCTTTTATCAAACAACGTGTCCTCATTGCGAGGGACCTGCGGAACGCGAAACCGATACCTTTGATACGTTTGTTGAATCTTCCTGGTATTACGCACGACTTGCCTGCAAAAAACAAACCAAAGCCATGTTGGATGGTAGAGCTAATTATTGGGTGCCGGTCGATCAGTACGTTGGCGGCATTGAACACGCTGTTTTACATTTACTGTATGCACGCTTTTTCCATAAAGCGATGCGTGATGAAGGATTATTAAATAGCGATGAACCATTCACACGCTTATTAACGCAAGGAATGGTGTTAAATAACGGCGTTAAAATGTCTAAATCTAAAGGCAACATTGTTGATCCTAACACAATGATTGATAAATACGGCGCGGATACCGTGCGTGTTTTTATTATGTTTGCCGCACCGCCTGAGCAAAGTCTTGAATGGTCTGATAGCGGTGTTGAAGGTGCGCATCGCTTTTTAAAACGGCTTTGGGCGTTTGCTTACGAAAATCTACGTATTATTCAAAAGCAAAATCATTTACCCGAATCAAATCAACTAGGCAGCACCAACTGGGAAAATGCAGGTCCCGCGCAAACCGTTATTTTCCGCCAAATTTATGAAATTCTGGAACAATGCAAATACGATTACGAGCGGCAGCAATTTAATACCATCGTTTCAAGCTGCATGAAAATACTGAACCTGCTGGGGAAGCTTGAGCAAGTTGAAAATCAGTATATTGATATTCGCGAAATTGTGATTCACAAAGGTTACAGCATTTTATTACGCTTACTTGCACCTATTGCACCGCATATCACTCATCAATTATGGCTTGATTTGAAGTACGGCGGCGTCATCATTGATGCGCCATGGCCAAAAGCAAGTCCCATTGTCTTTAAAGCGGATACGGTTCTGCTCGTGGTGCAAGTGAATGGAAAATTACGCAGCCGCATTTCTGTTCCAATGGATGCCGAACAAAGTGTGATTGAAGAGACTGTCACGAATGATAGTAAAGTCAAACTAGCTATTCAAAATAAATCTATCAAACGCATTATCACCGTACCCGGCAAACTGGTTAACGTGGTCACGGGGGAATAATGGAGAACATTCGTCAAACGGTGTCATGCCAGCGTAAGCTGGCATCCAGGCTTTTCTCAGGTTTATTCTGGATGCCAGCTTTCGCTGGCATGACACAATTTCCTAAACACGGGGGAATAATGAGACGGTTAGTCATCCTCATTTTCTCCTTGTTTTTTCTGACCAGTTGCGCATTTCAACTGCAAGGTGAAATGCCGCTTGCGCCGCCACTAAAGCGTATGCATTTACAAGCGATTGATACGTACAGCTATCTGACGCGCAGTTTGCAACAGTATCTTAAAATGTCGAATGTGACCTTGGTTTCGAATCCGCTTGATGCTGATACGATATTCGTTATTTTGCGTGATGAAAATTCACAAGAATTTTTGGGTGTCAGCCAAACCACACAAACACGTCAATATAACTTAATAGTCACCGTTGAATTTGAAATTAATAATGCGCAAGGTCAAACGATTGTGCCGCCACAACGCTTAACGGAAGTGCGCACGATTACCATGCAGTCCAATCAAATTTTAGGTAGCAACAATGAAGCGTATTTATATTATCAACAAATGCGTCGCGCTATTGCTTACTCTATAATGAACCGCATCTCATCAAAAGAGGTCACCGAGATGATTCAGGCTAATTTCAAGCAAAAACCGGCGCATTAACCATGGCAAAACTAACGTATTTTCAACTCGAAGCGCAGCTTGCCA
>MGYG01000087.1 GCA_001801635.1 Gammaproteobacteria bacterium RIFCSPHIGHO2_12_FULL_43_28 | reverse complement strand
GTGTTGAAATCCCGTTAGTGGTTATTGTTGGATTTTCAAATGGTAAGGTCACACATGAACATATTTATTGGGACCAAGCGAGTGTGCTTGTGCAAATCGGATTATTAAACACAATAGGCTTGCCAATCAATGGCGTTGAAACGGCCAATAAAATGGATGAATTGCGTAAGCGATTGCATTTCTACGCACAGGAATGAATAATTTCAGTGAGCTGTCCAATAGCATCAGACTTTCCTAAAGCCAAAATGAAAATATCGCTGATTGGTACATAAGTTTCAGATAATTTTCTAACTAACACTTTATAAGCAGGATCCTTGGTGTTAATCAATGTCATGTGTGGGTCGTAATTGGGTTTAACCGGCTGATTAATAATGTCTGCAATGGTGTTGTGCATTTTCATTAGTACATCACGTTTGTCCGGTAGTAAGGATGTGCAATAGGTAACATTGTCAGAGGTGGTGCAACTGAATGTTTCAAACGTTAATTCAATCGTTGTCTGAGCTAATTCGTTCTTGGCTTTTTTCCAAATTGATTTAATCTTAGATTCATTCGCATGAAACTGATATAGAGTGACATGTGGAAGTGAATGCTCACCCAATAGATAGTCGTCTGCTATGTTTGATAATAACTGTGCGTAGTTTATAACCGCGTTGCTTGCTTTAACGGGGATCAATGCAAGGTTATATTTGTTTGTCATGTCTGCTCGCTATCAACAAGAAAGAATTCATGCTTTAAATTCGCAGTCAATTATATGACAGTGAGTTTGAGATTACCATTGTGACTATGCTCGTAGCACGGATTGAGCGATAGCGAAATCCGGGACAGTATTTTCATGATTTTTAATCACTCGATGATTTTCTTTTTCTCAGCCCAATAGGTTATACCACAATGCACTCATAGGCATGGCATAAAGTTGTTTTCCCATCGAGCCAGCTTGTGTCCCCGTATACAATACAATGCCGATAAAAGGCCTATTTTTTGCGATATTATCTCTAAACCATTTTAAATGTTTAAAGTCTGCGTCGCCAATCGCTGAGCCTGCTTTAATTTCAATACCAAGCAAGGCTTGGTCATCACGTTCAATCAGAAAATCAATTTCACGTTTTTCACGATCACGGTAATGGAATAGTTGATATTTGCCATTGCTTGCATCAATTAATGCAGCAAGTTCATTAAATAAAAAGGTTTCAATTAATTTGCCTGAACGATCAGCATCCAGCTCAATCTGCTCAAAGCGATAGCGTAATATGGCACTCATTGTGCCTGAATCAGTCATGTAAATTTTTGTTTGCTTCCCAACACGTTCGTAGTCTGTACGAATCCAGGGATAAACACGCTCTACGATGTAAAGAGCTTCCAGTGCATTAATATAGGATTCAATGGTTGGACGTCGAATAGAGAGACCGGCTCCGATGGCAGAAATATCCATGAATTTTCCTGACCAAGCTGCTAGCGTATGGACTAATTCTTGCATGTCATGTTGTTGGGTGATTTTGGCTATGTCGCGCAAATCACGCTCTAATAACGCATTGATATAATCGCGCTGCCATTCTGCTCTATCATCCGATGATAATTTGACAGCTTCAGGAAAACCACCACGCAATGCCAAAGTCAGAATAGTTTTACGATCAATATCGTTTGCATAGGTTATTTTAATCGCGCCTTGAAATACGCGATCAATAAACGTGGGCTTGGCACCGACTATTTCACCTTGTGTTAGCGGCCGTAAGCGAATTTTTGTGATACGACCCGCAAGCGATTCTTGCACACTAGGGAGTGCCTGGATGTTTGCAGACCCGGTCAATAAGTATTGACCGGGTTGAGTATTTTCATCGACAACAAGCTTAATGGCAGAAAGCAACTGCGGAGCGCGTTGTATTTCATCAATCATTAGCATGCTATTTTCCGGGTGCTGAACAAACCCGTGTGGATCATTTTCTGCAAGGGCGCGAACAGCGAGATCATCTAATGTTCGATAAAGCGTATTTTTAGCGATCAGTTGCTTTGCAAGCGTCGTTTTACCGCATTGACGAGCCCCATTCTGCAGCAGTACCCTTCTATTTTTTATTGATCTTTCAATAAGTTGCCTTTGCCAACGCTGATAGAGAATGGTCATATCTCCCTGTTTAATTCCCGCTATTTTATCTATTCTACCCTCGCTATATTATAAGTCAAGTACTCGCGATTTTTATAATCATTCCAACTCAACGCGCCTGCCTTGTTCCTTAGAGAGACACTCTTTTTTGATAACGCTCTTTGGCATTCTCATCTTCTCCAAAATGTTCTTCTGCTGAAAATAATTCTAAGCGATACTTATTCAAATTAGTAAGTTAACGGTCAGGAGCAGGATAGATGTCATTAAAAAATAAAATCGTATTAATAACGGGTGCATCGAGCGGTATTGGCGCTGCTTGTGCAAGACAGTTTGCTATGCAAGCGGTGAGATTGATTTTATGTGCGCGGCGACTGGAAAAATTGCATGAACTCGCCGATGAATTACGTGCAAAACATAAGGCCGATGTATTGACCATGCAATTAGATGTCACAGAGATGGATCAAGTTGCGGAAGTGTTGCGTGCTTTACCTGATGACTGGCGTACAGTCGATATCTTAGTAAATAATGCAGGCTTAGCAGCTGGACTAGATACCATACAAGAGGGAAATATCGATGATTGGGAAGCGATGATTGATACCAATGTCAAAGGATTGTTATATGTTACAAAATCAATCTTGCCGCAAATGATAACGCGCAATGCGGGGCACATTATAAATATCGGTTCTATTGCTGGACACACGGTGTATCCAAAAGGTGCTGTTTATTGTGCCAGTAAACATGCGGTGAAGGCATTAAGTGATGGCCTTCGCATGGATTTATTTGGCATGAAAATACGTGTCAGCACGATTGATCCTGGTGCGGTAGAAAGTAATTTTAGTTTGGTCAGATTTAAAGGGGACAATGCACGTGCTGCGTCTGTGTATGCTGGTATGGAAGCATTAACACCGGATGATGTGGCCGATGCTGTTTTATATTGCGCAACACGGCCACCGCACGTCAATATTAGTGAAGTGATTATCATGCCAGTGGACCAAGCTTCTGCAACCATGGTGTCACGAAAGGATCGCCATCAATAATAACAACGATTGGTATTCTGAATCACTACATTCAAATAATGAATTATTCAACCCCATCGTATTTCGATATTATTGATAACGATGCGGATACATGCAACACCCAAGTTTGGTGAATCGCTAGAGATAGCAGGCGCCGATATGAATTCGCAGGCTGAGGTTCAGCCGTCATGTAATTTCTGGAGAAGCAAAATGGAAACATCAGTACAACAAAGTAATAAAATGATTGAAATAGCGAATGCATTAACGCTTCAAACAATTCTAGAAACATATCTAAAATGTAATAAATCGCTCTCTTTTTGCGGTGGTGGAAGGTGGCGTTGATTAACTGATTAAGTGGACTGATGAATATGTTGAAATCAATTGAATTAACTAACAAAGACGTATATGACCTGAAGGCATGGCTTTGTCAGCAAGAGGACATTATTTCTTTTTTTCATAATCTTCAGCAGTCCACTCTCATTGTCAGTCATACAATCCAACAGGAAATTGGTGGGATTAATGATAACCTCGCGCGCTATCTATATGAAGCTGACACTGAAAAAAAGATAGAACGCGTAAATTTGCATAGTGCATTATGTGAATATGATGGCATGATTGGTGTCAGTGTTACCAATAAAAACTCAGCTGATATAAGGATCACCTTACCTGGATTCAATGAGTTTACACGTTTTATCCCTGGTGGTTTTGTCATATTGCCGGCGCTAGCAGCAGCTTATCTGGTTCGTGAAAATATCGAACCTGTACTTGTTAAGCGTTGGCTTATGCAAACTACATTTTCACCTTTTAACCCAAAAACAGATTTGTACCAAGATCAACTGTGGGTGCTTTCGGAAAATCATGCGCTTATTTATTCCGAGCGCATTGCTAGCTGCCAGATTGTTCTGCAGGGAATTCACGATATGGCAGATCATGCAGCTAATGCCAAAATTTCTGGATGGAAAAAAGCCATTCCCATTGCAACAGAGATGTGTTATCAGCTAACAAATTATTTTCATCCTTATCAACAAGGGAACATTCCGTCGCATCTCATTTCTTTTGCAGCAGGTACAATCTTAGATGAATTAGTACAAGTATCCTATTATGGAAGCATGGGACGTATAACGACCATTCAAGCATTACTTGCAAAATTAAATAAAACAGAGATTAATCCACATGCTGTCTTAGCTTTAAAGGATTTTCCCGTATCAGTTGATCATGTCATTGCTGTAGCTGCGAAAATTAAAACTAAGCAGGATATACCAAGCATTTACGCGGCAGTTGATGGTTATTATGAAGATATACTCAATCTTACTTATATGCCAACTACTACTGTTATGTAATAGTCTCTAGTATCGCCAAGAAATATTGCGGCGGATTTGGGCGCGAATGCCAGGCCAGCGATAGTGGATTTTCAAACGTTTTTCCTGAATTCAAGGCAATCAAATCACCATTTTCCAAAAATGGTGCGGCAAATTCTTTAGTAAGCACACCATAGCCATAACCTTCACAAAACATTTTACAAAGTGACTCAGTTCGATTAACAAACAGTCTATCCGTTTGCGCGAACTTTGAAAGATCAAATTGTTTAAGATAGTTTAATGTGGTTTTATCGGATTCATCAAAATCAATAATGCGCTCTGTTTTGAGAATATCATGAAGCTTTCTGCTTTTCCAACGTCTAGTGCAGACTAATAAATATTCTTCTGGCGTAATGATTTTTGATTCCATATCACGTGTGACCTTATTAGGACTCATTACTGAAAATTGACTAACACCAGAGCGTAGCTCCTTAATGGTGTCATCCGTGTCATTGATATCAGAAGTAATATATAACATTGGGAATTTTTTCATAAGTTGCATGATATGTGGAATGATGCGAGAAATCATTATGCTTGAAGGACCAGATATGCGTACTCGCTGAATATAGTTCGCACCAGCGTTCATTATATTTGTCAGTGTTTCATGGCTATAATCGGCCACAACATGGCAATAGCGCAACAGTTTTTCACCTTCAGATGTCAGTTGCATACCTTGTCGAGTTCGAATAAATAATGTGACTTGTAATTTTTGTTCTAATCCATGAATTCTCTGGGTCATTGCAGTCTGAGAGATATGTATAGCGCGAGCACCAGCATGTACTGTTTTGTGTTTAGCTACAGCCATAAAAGCTTCCAGTGGGGCGCTGACCTGCCCGGTTTTTCATAAAAGATAATTTTTTCCTGTCTAGTTCCATAACCAATTATTTTTTTAAAATCAGCAGTAACGAAAACGACTGTTTATATTATGTGGAATTCAAATTCAGAATCATTAATGGTATTTAAAAAGCCAGTGAGCGCTTTTACCCGCTGATTTGGCGATGGTATCAATATTCTTTTCTATAATAAAGACATTCAAGCACCTTAAGTGTGATCGCAACCTTCGGGTGCTTGCTATGTTCTTGTTTTATATGTTGAAATATCTTATCCACGTAAAACCTGCCTCTCTCGCTGTTTTGGTGTTGTTTTATTTACATATATTTTTACAGTATGTTACCTGACCTTGCTTAATACATGATTAAGACTGCATACCTAGTTACGCGCTTGCATTCTCAAAGGACCATCATTCTTTGAAGTCGCAACATGGTTAGCCAATATTTGCATCAGCGAATGAATCCTTCCGAGTTCACCTTTTGCTAAGATTGCTTGCTGTTCTTTGATTTTTTGCTCATCATTTTCGAGTAACGCAGTGATTGCTTGTAAATTATTCTCTCTGTTATCAGTAGTGAATAAGCCGTATATATTGGTGAATATACTTTTAGACTTGTATTTTAATAATTGTTGCTGAAGATAGTTTTCGATGAAATCGCTTATTGGTGAGGAATATTTTTTATCCATAGCGAGATCGGATAAAGTGTCATATATTGTGTCATTCATCATATCAATGCAGATGTTTTTGTGTGTCAGCAAGCTTATAAATAC
>MGYG01000086.1 GCA_001801635.1 Gammaproteobacteria bacterium RIFCSPHIGHO2_12_FULL_43_28 | reverse complement strand
AAGCAGGAGCCACCGCGAAATTGCGAAAAAGTAGCGGCCTAGAAATGGGAATCCCGGTCCTTTAGGGCGGGGAGGATGTCAACCTGGTGATTGCTGTGTTGCGTGACTCCAAGCGTCTTCTCCTATCACTTCATCTTCCATGGATGACAACCCGTCAATCTTGATGAGCGTTTCATGACTGGTTTCAGGTACAAAAAAGTAAACGACTATAGCGGTAATTGCTGCGCAGCCCGCAATGTAAATTGCTGGCGCGATGAATAGCGTCGTGTGTATGAAAAGCCACTGGCAGATGATCGGTACGGTTCCACCGAGAATGCCGTTTCCAATGCTATAACTTAATGCTAATCCAGTATAGCGTGCGGGTGCTGGAAAATTTTCAACAAGTGAAATACATGTTGTGCCTTGCTCGAGCGCGCTTATCATTGTATAGAGCAACAAGATGGCAACTAATACAGAAAAATAATTTGATTGCAAAAAATAAAAACCGGGGACAACTAACATCATGATAGTCATTGAATTAAAGAGCAGCATTTTTCTTCTTCCAACGCGATCACAAATGAGTCCAGCCAATGGAATCAATACAATCATTAAGGCGATCAAGCATGACATTAATAACGATATTTGTCGCACTGGATAGTCAGCGTATTGTGATAGGAATAGAGGGAGAAAGACGAAATTGAAAAAATAAAAAGTAGTGCCAGCACAAACAACGCCAAGTGAACGCAAAAAATGCGGCAAATTATGTTTAAACACGGTCTTCACCGGATTTTTCGCGAGCAGTTGCTTTTGTTTGAGATATTCAAAGACGTAGGTTTCTTTAATCCTCAGTCGGAAGAAGTAAACCAGCAAACAAAGTATGCCGCTAAAGATATAAGGCAGACGCCATCCAAAGACATATAGTTCTTCGTATGTAAGAAGATGAGAGGCGATAATACCTGCAAAGGCAGCGAGTAAAATACCGATGTTTGCCCCTGTACTTGCAAAAGAAACAAAGGTGGCACGATAATTTTTAGGGGCTGTTTCGGCGAGATAAATCACATTGCCGCTGTATTCGCCGCCAATGCTAATGCCTTGTATCATTCTTGTTAACATGAGAAGAATAGGGGCGGTAACGCCGATTTGCTCATAACTAGGTAATAATCCAATAATCAGTGTTGGTAGTGCAATCATTAGAATCGAAAGACGCAAGGTTTTGGCGCGACCCGCTTTATCGCCCAAATAGCCGAAAATGAGCGCCCCTAAAGGTCTGCATAAAAATCCAACAGCAAATATCCCAAACGTTGCAATCACCCTGACTTCTTTATTTTCTGCAGGAAAAAAGAGGACGCCAAAGAGAGAAGAAAAAATAGTGAATAAGCCAAAATCGTACCATTCCAGCACATTCCCTATGGAGCTGCTCAAAATTGAGGATATGTATTTCATGATAGTGACGCTATCCTGAAATTAACAAACAATGATCGTTCTAGTATAGCGATTAATCAGCCTGACATATATACCCATTACACTTCAAGATGCGAATCCTAACATCTCAGATTGCGGCGAATTTTAAACGTTTTTCAATCGAAAAACCTCACAATACCGTAAGTATTGCTGCGGTTTTTCTCAATCAAAACGCTCTGTACATGACAAAAAATACATACTAGCCATTGACCCTTCGAGACGGCGCAAAAAACGCGCCTCCTCAGGGCGAACGGCCAGTTAATGGGCAATTTAGGATCCGTTCGTGCTGAGGAGGCGCGTTTTTTGCGCCGTCTCGAAGCATGAACGGGCAATTTTAAATTTTGTCGTGTACAGAGATCAAAACGTTTAAAATTCTTGCAATCTGAGCGTTATCACTTCACATCTTGAAGTGTAATGGGTATATAAAGAATGGCATAGCGATGAAGACTACTTTTTCCACTTAATATTGCAGCCAAGGCTTGGTTTTTGCTCACTGCTAACAGGCCTACCATTGAGAATAGCATCGAGTGCATGGCTTAGGTCAGTGCCAGTGACTGGTTGATGATTGCCTGGGGTGGCGTTATCAAAACGTCCGCGATACTGACACTTTAATTCGTCATCGAAAATATAAAAATCGGGTGTACAAGCCGCTTGATAAGCCCTGGCAACGTCTTGTGTTTCATCATAAAGGTAAGGAAAGGGGTAATGATGATTGAGTGCTTCCTGCTTCATTTTATCAGGGCTGTCAGCTGGGTAATTGATCGCATCATTCGAGTTTATTGCGATAAATTGAACACCTTTTGCTCGGTAAGTGTTTGCGACTGAGACGAGCTTAGCTTGAATAAGTTTTACATAAGGACAATGATTGCAGATAAACATGATAACGGTTGCGTTATCCGATTTGAGCGATTGCAAGTTCAATTTTTTACCTGAAATAGTATCTACTAACTCAAAGTTGGGCGCAATACTTCCAAGCGGGACCATGTTTGATGGGGTTTCGGCCATTTTCTTCTCACTACATATTGTATTGTTAGTCAAATACGGTATCCTTATATTCCTGCTGTTTCAAGTCTAATCGAAATACTTAGGCTTCAATGGGTTTTTTAAACATAAGATCTGGAGAGTGTTTATAATGAGGCATTTGCTTATGCGTCGTTTGGTTGTTGGTTTGGGTAATATCGGTATTTTTCTTCTTTCAGCCCAGGCGCAAGCTTCTGGATTCCAATTATTTGAACAAGATGTAACTAGTGTTGCTAATTATCACGCCGGTTACGCAGCGCTTGCCGATAATGCGAGCATCGCATTTTACAATCCAGCGGGCATGACTGAAATCAAAAATCAGCAAGCGGTATTGAGCGTCTTGGCTGTAGCGCCTAGCGTCAAATATCGAGGTACCGTGAGAGTGAATACCATTGGCGGCGGTTTAACACCGGTCCAGGTCACTGCGCAAGGCGGCCAATTGGCGACGATTCCTGAGTTTCATTACGTTGCACCGCTTGGCAATAATATGTATGCCGGTTTAAGCGTTGGTGTACCGTTTGGTCTCAAAACAAACTATGGCAAAACTACTTTCTTGCGTTATGCAGCAACGGTTTCTTCCGTCAACGTAGTTGATATCACGCCTGCACTTGGCTTTGATGTGAGTGAAAATGCATCGCTTGGCTTTGGTCTTGATATTCAGCGAATGCATGCAGAATTTGATCAAGTTGCAACGCAGGGTGGGCCCGATCTTGATAGCGATGGTTTAGATAGAGGTGATGATACCGCTTACGGTTTCAATGTGGGCGGTCTTTATCGCTTTAGCCCCAATACACGATTGGGAGCGAGTTTTCACTCGCAAGTCGTGCATCATTTAAGCGGCACCAGTGTAGTTTCAGGCCCGCTTGCCGATATCTTGGCGAAAGAAGGTATTCCGATTCCAGATTCAAAACGCGCAACGACTCAAATCACATTACCACCTTATACGGCAGTGAGTCTTTATCACCGCATTAATCCCGCGTTTGCCGTGATGGGGTCAGTCATTTATACGCAATGGTCAACCATTAATGAGTTTGTTTTAAAAAATGTTGCGGGTTTGGAAGGTGGATCGCTTGAACCGAGTAATAATATTACCGTAAAAATACCGGCGCATTTCCGTAATACAGTGAATGTCTCGGTTGGCGGAGATTACAATGCAACGGATAAAATGATTTTGCGTGGCGCAGTGGGCTATGACCAGACACCTGTTCGCAATGCCTATCGTAATGTGCAATTGCCCGATAATAATCGCTACGTGATTGCGGCGGGTGGACATTATCAATTAGTCAAAACAGTCGGTGTTGATTTAGGTTGGATGCATTTATTCTCAAATAAAGCGCACGTGATTCCACCAACACAAGTGACTGGTGCTGAGCGAGTGAATGTGAATGGCAGTGTTAGAGGTAGCGCTGATGTTTACGGTTTACAAGTCGTTTGGGATATGGCTTAATTCGCAATTGGGCTTCGCAAAATGAAGCCCAATTAGTTTATATGCTGCAAATATAAATAATGAGCTTTACTTCTTCACTAAAAATGCAGGACCGCCAGAGAAGCTGACTTTAAATGCCTCTGTTGCGATATTGTAAGTGTGGTCATAAATTTCAGTTTTATCTGCTTTAATCCCCGTTTTGGTATCAAAATACATGGCTGCAACTTTTGGACCAGTACAGTTGTTTGTCATATAAATATCGGCTTTACAATCCGTTGCGTTTGCAAGGCACGCAAGTTTGATTTTCATCTCAGAAACGGTGTTGGTCGTATGCGCTTTGGTGATACCGGTATCACCCATAATGGTTGAGCAAGCACCATTGTTAATGATAGAGGTTGAATCAAAATTAGTGTCATTGACCAGAACGAGCGGGTTGGCGCTGACCAAGCTTGAAACACTGCTGATACCAATGGCCAAAAAGCCAGTGACTAAATGCTTTGTTAACATGTCTTATCTCCTAAAAAATCAATATTATTAACCACGTAAGTGATTAGGAATGACAATTTTTTCACCTTCCAATAGTGAGTTATCGTCAATTAAATTCGCAAGCCTGATAGCCGCTGCGCTAGTATGGAATTTGTTGGCAATTTTTTCAAGCGTATCACCGCGTCTTACCATATAGAGGGTGTCGCCAGGACCAAGTGACGTTGTAGTCGTTTGGTTTTGATTAGTGGATGGGTGGGTCGGGATAATAATTTGTATTCCCTTTTTGAGCGATCCCGCTTGCAACTGATTGATAGCAAGGATGTCATCTCGTATCACATGAAAATGCTGCGCAATTTTTTCTACGGTATCTGTTGCGCGTACCATGTAAATGGTATCGCCGGGTTTTAATTGGTAAGGCGATTTTGCTTTAAGATTCACTTTCGTTTGCGGTGGTGTTTGTATCGCTGCGACTTGTAAGTTAGTTGGTTTTACTTCAGTGTTGACGATAGCGCTAATTGATTGATGACTTGGTATAAATAAATTCGAACCTTCCTGTAATGTTCTGTTAGTCAGGCCATTTGCTTTACGTATGGCAACAACACTGGTTTTAAATTTCTTTGCGATAGCAGGCAGCGTATCACCTGATTTGATACGATAGAGCACATTGACATTATTTTTTTTCTGTAACGGCGAGCGCGCAAGATTTTCAGTAAACTTTTCGACATTTTCAATAGGCAAAATTAATTTGTGATAGGGACCTGCGATGGAGGTAGATTCGCGATTAAAACCCGGGTTTAATTGCAACATTTTGTTGTAACTAATGCCCGCGAGTGTAGCAGCATAACGTAATTTTATTTGTTGACCCACATCGATTTGCGCAAGGTAAGGCGCATTGTGTATTGGTGGTAAATTAACAGGATAACGATAAGGATGACTAATAATGACAGCTAAGGCCAGTAAACTTGGCACGTAATCTCTTGTTTCTTGCGCAACGGGTAAAGCCCAAAAATTGATATCATCTCCGCGACGTAGATTACGTTTAATTGCCGCTAACACATTTCCTTCACCTGTATTATACGCTGCAATCGCATATAACCAGTTGCCATTGAAAAAACTTTGCAAGTAATCAAGATAATCAAGCGCTGCTCTTGTTGATGCAATTACATCGCGCCTTCCATCGTACCAACCATCTTGTTTGATGCCTAATCCGGAAGCGGTGCTTGGCATTAACTGCCAAATGCCCGCGGCACCTGCTGGTGAATCATTAAAAGGGTTATACGCGCTTTCAACAATGGGTAATAATGCAAGTTCGGCCGGGAGATGGCGAGTTTTAATTTGTTGCGTAATATAAAATATGTAAGGCGCAGCACGTGAGGCTGCTCGGTATAAATAATCACGATTATGCATATACCAATTTATTTTTGCGCGTACGGCAGGATTATTTTCGTAATGCGGTAGTGAAAAATCATTTCGCAATGTATCCCAAAGATTATTGGCTTTTCGATATCGAGTAATATCTTCAGCAAGCCTTCGTCTTAACGCATCTTGTAGCGGCAAGTTTCTTTGGTAAATTTTCAATCCTTCCATTGGTTTTGGTGCAGCAAAAAGCGGCCCACCTGATGCTAGTGATAAGCCAGAAAGGGTGAATCCAATAAAAATCAATTTTATCCATGTAGACACATACTATCCCTCAAAAAATCCTGCAAAGAATAACGTATCAGTGAGGCCCACTAAAAGATTCGTATTGGGATGACCGATGACGTATATTTTACCTCAAGATTGGGTATGTTATAGTAACAAAATTGATTAGGAGATGGAAAAGCTTTGGCACACGGCTACCGCACCTTGCAGCATTGGGATCACTGGTTGACCCAGCAAACCTTGGGAAAATGCCTCCTGGATGCTGAGAAGCAAATATTGAAAACCTTGCTGGATAGACATTTTGGTAAACATGCAACGGTGATAGGCGTGCCATCTCAATACCGCCTTCTTCAATCGACGATGGTTCCTTGCCATACCTTGATTAGCCCACTCTTAACGCGTGATAAACATATTCATGCGGTGGAGGCACAATTTCATGATTTGCCTATCTTAACAGGTAGCATGGATTTAGTTGTTTTGCCGCACACGCTCGAATTAATTGAAGGCCCGCGTCAACTATTGGCAGAAGCATGCCGTATCGTGAAGCCTGAAGGTTTGATTGTTATTTGTGGATTTAATCCCTATAGTCTGTGGGGCGTGAGAAGATTGCTGAATAAGCAAAAGAGTGCGCCTTGGACAAACTCCTTTATTCAGCCATTGCATATCAGGAATTGGTTGCAGTTGGCCGAATTTAAGCTGGAAAAGCAAACGCGTATTCTTTATCGCCCACCTTTTACGCATCCAACGTTGTTTGATAAATTTAACTTTGTTGAACACCTGGGTGATAAATGCTTTCCGGCTTTAGGCGGGGTTTATGTCCTGCTTGCACGAGCGAAAGTCATTCCGTTGACGCCGATCCGCTTAAAATGGAAACAAAAGTTAAGTAATATCCGTATATCCACCACCATTCCAGGAAATATAGTAGGTTCTGTCTCTAAAGTTTAATCGTTACGAAAACGAAGGGTATTTAGACAAAATTGAAGTAATTTTGAGGCGAATAGCCAGCACTATTTAACGAAAAATTACTTCAATTTTGGCAAATACTACTTCGTTTGTAGTAGATTATAACTTTAGAGACAGAACCCAAATCATTAAAATGAAAAAAATTGCAATTTATACAGACGGCGCTTGTCGAGGCAATCCTGGCCCCGGTGGCTATGGGGCGCTCTTGCGCTACGGTAAACACGAAAAAGTCATCTCGGGTTCAGAAGACCATACGACGAATAATCGTATGGAACTACTGGCAGCGATTAAAGCATTGCAAGCTTGCCGCGAACCTTGTCAGATCGATCTTTACACTGACTCACAATACGTACAGAAAGGTATCACCGAGTGGATGCCGTCCTGGAAAAAGCGCGGCTTTCTAAAGGCGGATAAAAAGCCGGTCAAAAATGCGGATTTATGGCATCTACTTGATCATGAAGTGGCCAAGCATAAAATTGCTTGGCATTGGGTGAAGGGGCATAGTGGTCATCCAGAAAATGAACGGGTTGATGCGATTGCAAACCAGGCGATTGATGCGATGTTGAAAAAAGGATAGTGATATGCGGCAGATTGTACTTGATACTGAAACGACTGGAATACGCGTGGAGGATGGTCACAAGATAATTGAAATCGGCTGTCTTGAGTTAATTGACCGAAAGTTGACCGGTAGAAAATATCATCAATACATTAATCCAGAAAGAGAAGTGGAAGCGGGAGCGCTTGCGGTCCACGGGATTACCAACGAATTTTTAAGCGATAAGCCTGTTTTTAAATTGATTGATGAAGCATTGATGGCGTTTATAGATGACGCGGAATTGATCATTCACAATGCACCATTTGATCTTTCGTTTCTGAATGCTGAGCTCAAATTGGCGCGTCGGGGCTGGAAGACGATGACTGATTATTGCAATGTCATTGATACGCTAAAGCTGGCAAGACAATTGCATGCGGGTCAACGGAATAGTTTAGATGCACTCTGTAAGCGTTATGGTGTCGATAATTCAAAACGTGAATATCACGGCGCGCTATTGGATGCTTATCTATTAGCGAACGTCTATCTTGCGATGACAGGTGGCCAGGGTAGTTTCTTTGATGAGCTCAATGACACCGATAAGATGGCGAATAAAAGTACAAAAGCGAAAACAGCCATTATGCGATCCTATGATCTCACGGTGGTGATGGCGACTGAAGAAGAAATGGGCGCGCATGATCAGTATCTTGCAAAAATGAAAGAACGAAATCAGTGTCTTTGGTTGGAACATCAAGATAATATAGACGTTTTCATAAAATCACGCTAAGATTCATCCGCGTGACCCGATCCAAAAATAGTGGAGAGATGGCTGAGCGGTCGAAAGCGGCGGTCTTGAAAACCGTTGAGTCCTCTGGGCTCCGGGGGTTCGAATCCCTCTCTCTCCGCCAAACAAACTGAACAGTTAGGGGATGGCCTTGATAAAGGTTCTGTTAGTTGATGATCATGAACTTGTGCGCATGGGGATTAAACGTCTCTTGCAAGATGTTCAAGGGATGAAAGTGATCGGTGAAGCTGGTACAGGCGAAGAAGCCGTTTTAAAGGCAAAAGAGCTTGTTCCAGATGTCGTGGTAATGGATGTTAACATGCCTGGCATTGGCGGCCTGGAAGCAACACGTAAAATGATTCGTCATAATCCTGATATTAAAATTCTCGCATTAACCATTTACGAAGATGAACCTTATCCATCACGTCTTTTACAAGCAGGTGCGGCGGGTTACATCACAAAGGGTTGCGATCCTGATGAAATGATTCGTGCGATTCGTACCATTAATTCCGGCCAGCATTATATTAGTCCAGGCATCGCACAACAAATTGCCATTAAGCGCGTGACGAATAAAGATGAATCTCCACTTGAATTGCTATCAGAGCGTGAATTGCAAATCATGCTCATGATCACTCAAGGGCAAAAAGTCCAAGATATTTCAAGAAAACTGTGTTTAAGCCCTAAAACCGTTAATAGCTATCGTTATCGAATTTTTGACAAACTTAACATCAATAGCGATGTTGAATTGACACTCATGGCGATGCGGCTTGGCATGCTTGAAGGGGCGAAGTCTGACGTAGAGAGTTAATGACGATCTCGATTGGGCGCACAAAAACCTGGATTTCTGTGCTATAATTCAAGCAAATTCCTACTGTTTTTACTCATATGCGCGATATTAAATCGTTTCTTGCCAATTTACCTTCAGGGCCCGGTGTCTATCAAATGCTTGATGACAAAGGCGGGGTAATTTACGTCGGCAAGGCAAAGCACCTCAAAAAAAGAGTCTCAAGTTATTTTAGCGGTCAAGTGAAAGATTTAAAAACACTTTCGCTTATCAAACACATCAAAAATATTACCGTTACGATTACGCAAACTGAAACAGAAGCGGTGCTGCTTGAGTGTAATTTAATTAAAAAATATCGTCCTCGGTATAACGTGTTATTGCGCGATGATAAAAGTTACCCGTACATCATTATTACCAATCACCCTTATCCGCGAATTGATATTTATCGCGGACAACGTAAAAAGAACGGCTTATATTTTGGTCCTTACCCGAGCTCGCTTGCGGTGCGCGAAGCTATTAATCTTTTGCAAAAATTGTTTCTATTGCGAACCTGTGAAGATAGCGTTTACCAGGGTCGCTCGCGTCCATGTCTCTTGCATCAAATTGGGCGTTGTGCAGGTCCTTGTGTTGGACTAGTTTCAAAAGAAGACTATGCGCAGAATGTTCGTCTGGCGATTCTTTTTCTTGAAGGTAAAAGTGACGATGTAATCACTGCATTACAAACGAAAATGGAAGTTGCTGCAAATGAGCTTAATTACGAGTTGGCATCGCATTATCGCGATCAAATTGCACGCCTGCGGCAGTTACAAGCACGTCAGTACGTTGATGTTGCGAAAGGGCAAGCTGATGTGATTGGTTTTGCAGAATATTCAAACATGGTGTGCTTGCAATTAGTCTTTATTCGCAATGGCCAGGTGCTTGGTAGTCGGGCACATTTTCCAGCAGTGCCGCTGCATTCGGACAAAGGAGAAATTCTTTCAGCGTTTATTTCACAATATTATCTTGAGCGTTACACTGATTCGCATCGTATGCCGCAGCAAATTTTATTAGACACGTCGTTGCAAGATAGTGATGTGCTTCAAAAATCATTATCCGAGCAAGCAGGACGCAAGGTAACCTTACTGCATCCAAAACGCGGTGAAAAAGCGAAATGGCTTGAAATGGCCAATGTAAATGCGAGGCAATCGCTCGCGGCAACCCTTCTTTGCAGTGCGAATATGCAAAAGCGCATGCATGCATTGCAAGTCGCGCTTGATGTTAAACCTAAAATAGAACGCATAGAGTGTTTTGATATCAGTCATAGTATGGGGGAGGCAACTGTCGCTTCTTGTGTGGTCTTCAATCAAAATGGACCGCTTAAACAAGATTACCGCCGATTTAATATCACTGATGTGACACCGGGCGATGATGTGGCAGCGATTCATCAAGCTATTTTACGGCGATTTAAACGATTACAATCCGAGCATGCCGCATTACCTGATATTTTGTTTATCGATGGTGGTCGCACACAGCTTGCAGCAGCAGAACGTGTTTTAGCCGAGTTGGGGATAAGCGGGATTAAGTTGGTGGGCGTCTCAAAAGGGCCGGGGCGAAAAGCCGGGTTTGAAAGTCTGCACGAAACCGGCAGACCTGCACGACATCTCCCCGCTGATTCACTGGCATTACATTTGATTCAACAAATTCGAGATGAGGCACATCGCTTTGCTATTACTGGCCACAGACAGCGCCGTGATAAAACCAGACGGCAATCGATGCTCGAATCAATCCCAGGCATTGGCGCAAAAAGAAGGCGCGATTTATTGCGTTATTTTGGTGGTATTCAAGGGGTGGCTCATGCTAGTCTTGACGAGTTGCGTAAAGTTCCAGGGATAAGCGATTCTCTTGCAGAAAAAATATTTGCAGCCTTACATGATAACACCATATGAACAACTTTTTAATTGGCCAAACTTGCTGACATTAGCACGTATTACGGTCATTCCGCTTTTGGTTGTGTTTTTCTATCTCCCAGTGACGTGGTCACACGGAGCCGCTGCCTTTTTATTTCTTATCGCCTCCATGACAGATTGGTTGGATGGTTATCTCGCCCGTTATCTTAAACAGTCCACCAAACTGGGCGCCTTTCTTGATCCGGTTGCCGATAAATTAATGGTTTGTATCGCGCTTGTCTTGATTGTAGCAGAACCCACTTTTCAGTTTATTGTGGTGGGTGCTACCGCTATTGCCATACCAGCGGCGACGATCACCTTGCCAGCAGCGGTGATCGTATCGCGTGAAATTATTGTTTCTGCGTTACGAGAGTGGATGGCAGAACTTGGCAAGCGTAAAAGTGTTGCTGTTTCAACACTAGGAAAAGTGAAAACAGCCGTCCAAATGATAGCGATGGTGATTTTGCTTTATTGTGATAGCGGAACGCATTACTCCTTTGTCATTTTGGGCATCATTTTGCTTTATCTCGCAGCCATCCTGACCATTTGGTCCATGTTCTTTTATTTGAAAGCCGCCTGGATTGAATTGGCCTCAGTTTGATCAAATAATAGTCAATATTTAAGAAACTTAACGCGACAATCTGCTAGGATAGCCGCTTTCCAATGAAAGGGTGAGGCCATCGTGCGGCGTCTTTCGAGTTATTTATCTATCGCGGTTTATCTCAGTTGGTGGTTACTTGCTACGTATAGCTTGCCTGTTAGCGCGCAAGAAAATCGGCATTTTCCACGCGGGAGCCATTCGATATTCATTGCAAAAAGCAGCGGTATGCGGACAGATTTATTAAATCGCTTGGCACCCATCATTGAACAATCAATCGCAAACGGTGATTACCCGGGTGCTGTCTTATTAATTGGTCATCAAGGGAAAATCGTTTATCGCGGTGTTTTTGGTAGTCGCCGCATCCTGCCAAGAGAAGCGCCCATGCGCTTTGATACGGTGTTTGATCTCGCCTCACTCACGAAAATATTAGCGACTGCACCTGCAATCATGCAGCTTATTGAGCAAAATAAACTTGTGCTCGATGCGCCGGTTGCGCGCTATTGGCCAGGCTTTGCTAGACAGGGAAAATCCCGCATCACGATTCGTGAGTTGCTGACGCATACTTCTGGCCTGCCGCCAGAAGTGAAGGCCGCTTCAAAGGAAGCCGTCTTGCGTGAGATTGAGGAAATTAAGCCAGCACATCAACCAGGCACGACCTTTCTCTATAGCGATGTTAATTTTATCACCTTACAGCATCTTATTGAGCTCGTCTCAGGCGAGATGCTTGATACGTATGTGAAAAAGCACATTTTTGTCCCACTGGGCATGAAAAAAACAAGTTTTTTGCCCCCAACGAGTTGGAAAGATGGGGTCGCCCCGACTGAACTTATTGCGAATAAGTTGCGCTGGGGAGAGGTGCAGGATCCGCTTGCGGCTGCGATGGGTGGTGTGTCCGGCGCGGCAGGATTATTTTCAACGGCGTCTGATATTGGCATTTATGCGCAATCTTTGTTGGATGGCGGACGTTTGCCCACCAAAAAAAATAAACCGGGTGATTATCTGCTGGGGCCGCTCACCGTACGAAAAATGACTTCGCCACAAACCCCAGTTGCCATGCATGAAGCGCGAGGACTCGGTTTTGATCTTGATTCACCGTATTCAAATCGAGGCGTCTTATTTTCGACGACGTCATTTGGCCATTCTGGTTGGACAGGCACCTCACTTTGGATTGATCCTGAATCAAAAACGTGGATTATTTTTCTAACGAGTCGTGCTCATCCTTCACCACGATTGCACAACCAGGTAGTTGAAGACAGGCGGGCGATTGCTAATATCGTGGCAGCAAGCATTACGGATATTAATGCTTATCAAGCAGTAAACACGGGGCCAGGCGAGCTTTATCGCGCCTATTCAGTTTGATTGGTGATGCGCGCTAGCAACGAGCCAACCCCATCTTTATTTATTAAATTTCTTCTCTGTACACGACAAAATTTAAAATTGTCCGTTCATGCTTCGAGACGGCGCAAAAAGCGCGCCTCCTCAGCACGAACGGGTTCTAAATATGCTCATGAACTGGCCGTTCGCCCTGAGGAGGCGCGCTTTTTGCGCCGTCTCGAAGGGTGAATGGCTAGTATGTATTTTTTGTCATGTACAGAGAAAATTTTCACAAAACCGTTTATAATCTTTTTGCCATTTTTTTGCGGTTTGTACATTATATTTA
>MGYG01000085.1 GCA_001801635.1 Gammaproteobacteria bacterium RIFCSPHIGHO2_12_FULL_43_28 | reverse complement strand
TAACGTCATGAATGTTATATTAATGTAAATGATGACAGACAAGGACGTTCATGCCTAACCCTACCATCGTTCTCATTGGTGCCATCAGTGTCCTGCTGATCCTTGCGGCAATCACCATGTTCATCAGCAAGTGGTCGCGCCTCCCCTTTACGGTGATGTTAGTGGTAATGGGGTATGCCGCATCGCATTTAGCAAAGTATGGCCCTCCGTTTCTCGCACCGCTTGCCGCCTACAAGATTCATCCCGATATTATTTTATATGCGTGTTTGCCAACCCTGATATTCGAATCCGCCTTTGCCATGGATGCGCGCTTACTAAAGCATAATTTAGCACCAGTATTAACACTTGCCATTCCTGGATTATTTCTCTCAACGGCCATCATTGGGTTAATCGTTTGGTCTCTGACCTCATTTCCATTATTGACCGCGTTATTACTCGGCGCTATTTTAAGCGCGACTGACCCAGTCGCCGTGATTTCACTTTTCAAACAATTAGGCGTTCCTAAACGTTTAACCATCTTAGTTGAAGGTGAAAGTTTATTTAATGATTCAACAGCCATTGTCACTGCCAAAACCATTTTAATCATCATGCTCGCAGGCAGCATGACGAGCACGACCTTATTTCATAGCATGCATTTATTTTTGTTTGAATTTTTCGGCGGTATTGTAATTGGCTTTATCATGGCACTTATCACGGGGTCCGTGATTGCTGCGATTGAAGATGAACCCTTAACTGAGCTTTCACTCACCATCATTCTTGCCTATCTTTCGTTTATCATGGCAGATAAATTTTTCCATGTAAGCGGTGTTATGGCAACGATTACCGCCGGCATCATGATGAGCGGCTGGGGACGTACTAAACTTTCTTCTCATGCTGTTGAAAAACTCCACGATATACTTGAATTTCTTGCTTATATCGCGAATGCACTTATCTTTTTACTGGTTGGTTTAAGCATTCAATTGCAAACATTGGCTGATTCATTTTGGATTATTACGATTGTTATTTTTGCCATGCTTTTCTCACGTGCCATTGTGATTTACGCATTGGTCCCGCTGATTGGTAAATTACCCAATGCGGAACCCATTGATATACGCTATCAAACCATTATGTGGTGGGGCGGTTTGCGCGGCGCAATTGCTTTAGCCATCGTGCTTGGATTAAGCAATATGCCAGACCAGGAAACGCTTATTTCCGTTGTCATGGGCGCTGTTTTATTTACTATTCTTGTGCAAGGTTTATCGATAGAAAAAATCATTCACTACTTAAGGCTTGATCGCTTATTATTACCTGATCGTGTGGCGAAAATGGAAGCGGAAATCGCCGCAGAAAAAATCACCTTAGAACGCATTCCCGAATTGCAACGTGGTGGTTTATTTTCATTAATCATTGCAAAAGATTTACAAGCCGCTTGCAAGCGAGCTATCGCTAAAATCAATTCGCGTTTGCAACGCCTTCGAAAAAATGAATTAACCCTTAAAGAAGAAGAAGGATTACTTTTTTTAAGCGCATTTGCCGTTGAAAAAAGTCTTTATTACGATATGTTTTCCAATGGTCACCTCACTGAACATGCCTATCGATTGTTAACGCATGATATCGATCTTGAAGTGGATTTAATGCGTTACCGAGGAACGATAACCGAAACGGTTCCTATCGGTTTCATCCGACGAGTTAAAACACTATTCATTGGCTGGTTTAGCAATGTTCCTGTATTAAACCGTCTCGCCATGCACATGCAATTAATGCTCACCATTCGTGATTACGAAGAAAAATGGGGCCTACATCAAGGCAGCCTGGTTGTACTTAATCACCTGAATGAATTAGAAAAAATTGAATCATTCAAACAAGAAGCGATTGATGTCGTCAAAAATCGCTTTAAAAGCTGGCTTACTGCCACCACACACTACCTTGATGAAATCACCGCGCAATTTCCAGAATTTGTCAATGATATGCAGCAACGGCTTGCACAGCGCTTATTATTACTCGCCAAATACCACGCGGTCATGCATCAAGTGAAAGAAGGGTTACTACCACAAGGCATCGCGGATGCACTCATACAAAAATACTTGATAAAAATTCGAAAATTAAGTAAACCTCAACCTGAAAAACTCAAACTCGATCCGCATGAATTAATTCGTAACGTTCCCTTCTTTCGTTATATTCCCGCTGATAAAGTAGACTCGATTATTGATTCACTCAGAGAATGCCGCGTTGCTGCAGGCAATACCATCATTAATGAAGGTGAACCCGGTGAAAAACTTTATCTCATCATGCGCGGCGTTGTTCGTGTCATTAAAGAAAAAGAAGGCCGCCCCCTTGAGTTAGCGACCCTCATGGCCGGTGATTTTTTCGGGGAAATGGTTTTACTTTACGATACAAAACGTACCGCTACCTGCAAAGCGATAACCCCTTGTCTGCTTTATACCTTGGATAGAAAAACATTTAATGAACTTAAAAATCGCTTTCCTGCGATTGAAAGGGCAATCGCTGAAGAAGCGGAAAAACGAGGTGAATAGCTTTAACTGCAAATTCTGGATAAGCCATTGATGCACCAGCTACTGTCATGCCAGCATGCTTTTAGCTGGCATCTATACCCATTACACTTCAAGATGCGAATCCTAACATCTCATCTTGCGGCAAATTTTAAACGTTTTTCAATCGAAAAACCTCACAATACCGTAAGTATTGCTGCGGTTTTTCTCAATTAAAACGTTTAAAATTCTTGCAATCTGAGCGTTATCACTTCGCATCTTGAAGTGTAATGGGTATAGTATTTTTAAGCATTTGCTGGATGCCCTCGCACAAAGAACGTGCGGCTGGCATGACAGAAGTTGGTGCTGCGCTTATCCGAAGTTCACATTAGATCGTTTGTCTGTGCCCATCCGGTTTCCAGGCGGGTGCGATTACATTGGGCATCGATGAACGCAGCAAAAGCGGCGCCGGTGCAATCGTAAACTCACCGAAACGGTCGTTGATGTCATCTACAATGCTATTTAACTTCTCGCGCTTTTGATCTCGCTCAAGAAAAAAATCTAATTGTTCGCCGCCTGCAAAAGGATCTAACGCTGTCACTTGAATTTGATACACAGGTTCACCGCGCCAATGCTGCTCGATTAAAAATAAACCGAGTTGATAAATTTCCTTACCATCGTTCGCCGGCAGCTGCGTTTTTCCAACGCCGCCCAACCAACCCCAATCATCATGTTTAATCCCCGCAAAAAAATGCTGCGCGCGAAAACCATGCTGCCGCAAACGTCCGCCTAATTTTTCACACATGTGCATCAAATACGTTTGAATGATTTGTGGATCACGCGTATTAGGCGGCATGACTTTGCCATGCCCCATGGATTTAGGCGTTGCGATTTCTGTATGCACAGGGTCGGGATCCGCCCCCTGACACATATACCAAATGCGCCGTCCTAAATTTCCAAAACGTTTTGCGAGTATACTGATGGGCACTTTTTCCATATCACCGCAACGCAATACGCCGTGTTTTGCTAAAAAGCCGCCTATGCCTGATTTGATGCCGCATAATTCGGTGACTGGCACCCATTTCAAACGTGCTTTTGCTTCCCAGGGCGGGACCACCGTAAACCCATCCGGCTTTTGTTGTTTGGCAGCAAATTTTGCGGTGGTTTTATCGCCACTCACGCCTACTGAGCACAGTAAACCTGACGCTTCATATACCAAGTCTTTTGCCATGCGCGCGATCTTTTCTGGCGATCCCAGTAACCATTGACAACGTGTCACATCTAGAAAGGCTTCATCGATAGAAAACACTTCCATATCGGGAGTGAGCGCTGATAATGCTTGCATAATGGCGCGGGAAGCTGCGACGTAACGTTTAGGATCGGCCGGCACCTGAATCAAATCCGGGCACAAACGCCGCGCTTCATAGAGGCGCATTCCGGTTTTAACGCCAAACGCGCGCGCCTCGTAGGAACTTGTAATAATGCAACTCCCCTGTTTGCCATTAGTGATAGCGATGGGCCTGCCACGCCAGGGCAAGTGATCGCGCTGCTCAACCGAGGCAAAAAAGGCGTTCATATCAACCAGAATAATGGCGCGCGGCCAATTACGATTGCTCATACACACCTCGGCAAAAGAGAATGTTTATGGAACTGTGTCATGCCAGCGGAAGCGAGAACATTCATCAAACTGTGTCATGCCAGCGTGCTTTTAGCTGGCACCCAGTATGAACCTGAGAAAAGCCTGGGTGCCAGCTAAAAGCACGCTGGCATGACACAGTTCCATAAACACTCTCGCGGAAGCTGGCATCCAGGCTTTTCTCAGGTTCATACTGGGTGCCAGCTTCCGCTGGCATGACACAGTTTGATGAATGTTCTCCGGCAAAACGAACGATATCAAATCACCTGCTTAATCTCAGCAGCCCGATAAAGACTCCCTGGACTTGCACGCGATGCGGCAAATACGCTTTCGGTTTTAACTGAGGATTCGCTGGTACGAGGGTAATGCGTTCCTTTATCTTGTAGGAAAGGCGCTTTAGGGTCACTTCCTGGCTGTCAATCAGTGCCACGACGATCTCACCTTCGCGCGCTTCCCGCACCGGGCGGCAAATGACAAAATCCCCCTCTAGAATGCCTTCATCCATCATGGAGTCCCCCTTCACCTCGAGCACAAACTGTCCTCGACCGGTAAAGAGAGACGCAAGGTCAAGGGATTGTGGGTCTTCTATGGCTTCTATGGGTTCACCTGCCGCAATACGGCCAACCACAGGGACCGTGATCACGCCCTGCCCCACTATTTGAATGTTGCGGTAACCTTTTTTGTGGAATTTAAGCTTGCCTGCATCGACCAGGGCATGAATATTACGGCTCACCAGGCTAAGTGAGTTGGCGCTAATGCCTATACCGCTTGCAATCTCAGCTAAGCTGGGTGAAAACCCATGCTGGGTTGAATATTGTTCAATAAATTGGCAAATCTTGTGCTGTAATGGGGTTGACATCTTATTTCACCTTTTCTTCACTATAAGCCTATGGTAGTGAAGAAAAGGTGAAATAGCAACAGGAATTCGTCAGGTCACGCTCTCATCGGCAACCACCAACACTTCAGGTAGATGCACGGCGGGTTTCACGTTCCACGCCAACAATTCATTTTTCTCTCGTTCTGCCATAAGTGGGCTATATTGTCTGTCCAGAAAATAATTAAATGACAATACAATATCAGAGGAACTCGGCAGCGCTTTTTTGCCGTTTGTATAAACGCCAGCAAGCTTCACTTGCCAGGGCCCATCACACGGCCCGCTTTGCCATGCAATATTAGCATCGTAATAATTGAATGGTTGACGAAATTCCGCATCTACGCCAGCGAAAATAAAATCTGTTAATTGCTGATCAAGATGCAGTGAAGCGCCAAAGCCATCGACAATTTTACCCGTTTCCAACAACTTTCTTGTGTAACGGACCTTATCGTAATTCAAATCCATGCCCACTTTTGTGCCTGGCAACACACGCAATTTAAATCCGGGACTGATACCGCGTGAATCTGCACCGCCAACGCGTCTTGTATTCGTAAACGCTGCTACCACCCCGCTGCTAGTTGTGTACGTACCCGTGCGTGGCGCTAGTAATGCGCTGGCTGAATGCGCGTAATAAGCATTCAAACTAAATTGTGGATGCAGTCTATCGTAATAATTAAAATCGTATAGATAGGTTGCACCAAGCGCGCCTTGATTAGTCCAATTGGGTTGATTACCACTAAAATAAGCGTAAGTAATTTCTTGCCAAAGAAATTCACCCGATAATTTCAATAAATGTCGGTCAAAAAAGCGTGCGGCAACCGTGCCATTGATACGCACATTACGCGAGCCCAATTCGCCCGCGAAAGAATAACCGCTATTGTCGGTCAATAAACTATTTAAACTTGCTTTAAGGGTAGGTCCTAACTGCGTATCGGGATGACCACTATTTGGAATAGCAGCTTGCAGGGGTGAAGCAAGTAACAAGGTATTTACAAATAATAATGCATGATAAGCTTTTATTTTCATTTTATCTCCTAACAATCAACCAACTGACGATGCGTCTCTGTCAGTCTCAAGTATTCATTATGCAACACATGTCCAATACTGTTGTGGCGCTAATGGACGAATAGCACACCAATAATAAGGATCCCACTTTGCTTCAATCGATTGATCGTGAACACCAACTGCATAAAAATGTTTATAATAAGAGGCTGACACACTGGACGGTTTGACCGTATTCATTGCAGTAACGATAGAACACAGTCTACAAGTTGGTTGATAAATTTGTTTATAATTATATTCTTTCAACCAAGATAATTGCTGATCAATCGGCGTATAATACGTTTCGAAATTGGTAATTTCTTTTGAATCAGGTGAATAAGTATAGATTTTAAAACCCGGATTATTACCATAAATCGGACTTATCGCCGGCGTGCCTGAGACAGGAACACGATTAGCATTGCTAAGTGTTAACACTTGAAACCAATCCATGTGCAAATGGCCGGCAAAAATACCGGCAATTTCAGGGGCAAATTGTTTTAAATTCGCTTCATATCCTAATACGTAAGACCGCTTCCACAATTCAATTAAACGGAACAAACGATATTGTAAAGTCGCATAAACATCGATACCCGCCGGTATATGCATCGCGAGCAATGCCATTTGTTGGTTCGATTTAACGACTGCCAACTCCTCATGTAGCCATGTCAATTCATTGGTCGCAGCCGTATCAATATTTTTACCGCGCGCATTCGTCGCAAATAAAACGCTATTTAATAAAATAAGCTTAAGCTTCGCATCACCCGAAATGGTTACAGCATAGTAACCACCGCGATAAAATGAATTCATGAACGCTGAACGATTCGCTGGATTTTTAATTAAATCAGACCAAATACCCGCCGCGTCATTGAAAAAAGCCCCATTGGGTGTTGATGCATAATCGTATTGATACGTATCATTATTACCAATGAGCGGGTAAACATCGATGGATGGAAAGGTACGATTCAATTCCATCGTCAAAAATGACAAGGTTTTTCTAACAAACTCGCGATAACCCACTGAACTTCTATCACCCGTATACTTTTTATAATATTCACGATAATTATGCGCAAGAAAATCACCCAGCACGATCACAAACTGCGCGTTACTTCGCACCGCTTGAAGTTTTGCAGCCTTTAACGCTGACTGCAAAAGTGGATAGTTCGTATCTTGTCGGTATTGTGATGGCTGTGATTCATTCGCAGCAAGTATCGATCCCCAGCTTGAAGCGGGCGCCGATCGTAATTGCTGAATATAACCACATGCATTACCACGATTGTAACAACCAACAAAGGGATCGAAATGAATATCAGATAAGGTCAGGAATGGTATCTTGCTTTTAGCTTTTTCATCACGCGTTTTTGCGTAGGAAAATTGACTTGCAATAAACATGAAAAATAGGATCGCGAGTACACGCATACTGCGTGAATACATTGATGATGATCGCATAGGCTTTCTACTCACAAGTGATAAAACGCCGCGCAAGTAATTTACGCGACGCATGATCGTTGAAATCTTATTCATTCGCAGGAATCACACCACAGGCAATACGCGCACCACCGCCGCCTAATTTTTCAGGTTGATCTTTGTAATTATCACCGCCTGCATGAATCATAATGGCATGCCCTTTTAACCTGGCAAGCTCCATACGCGGTGCAAGCACTGGCAAGCTTGCCTTACCGTTCGAATCGACAACCAGTATGGGCATGTCTCCTAAATGTGATTGATCTTCGTAAGGACCATTATGCATTTTCGTCGTCGTAGGATCAAAGTGACCGCCCGCCGCCATGCCTTTCTCATCACAAGAGGGATTTTCATGGATGTGAAAACCATGCGTACCTGGCGTTAAATCATGTAAATTTGGCTTAACGATGACACCGCAGTGTTTATATTCTATCAGTGTTATGGTTCCAATGGATTGACTACTACCATTTGATTGAGTCAAATACATGGGAACGGTAATTGCCGCAAATACTTCTGCGGAACAAACTAAGGTAAGAAACGCAAAGCAACTTAATCTCTTCTTAAAACGCATTTTTATCCCCTTTTATGCTGAAAAATCCACAGATTGGTCGCCCCCGCAACCGCTACGGGTATCACAAAAAAATTGAGCACTGGGATCATCGATACCATAAGAACACTCATACCAAAACCCAATGCAAGCAAACGTCGTTGCCGCAACCAATCTCTCAGTTGCCTAAATGATACGCGATGATTATCACTCGGATAATCAGTATACGTCATTGCCATTAGCCAGGCACTAAATATAAACCACAACAATGCGGCAACCAATTGTATCACCGGGATGAAAAATAAAATCAATAACAATAATAATCTTGGCAATGAATAAATAAGAACAGCCAATTGACGGCCAATCATGCGCGGAACATCTTTAATGGTTTCCAGCATGCTACGCTTAACCAATACTTGGCCTGTTAAATAGATTTCAACTTTTTCCGCCAGCAATCCATTAAAGGGCGCGGAAATAATATTCGCCATCATCACAAAAAAATAAATCAGCACGAGAAAAAAACTAATAAAAAATAAAAGCCAAAAAATAATGCTTAACCACCGCAGGAAGCCGGGCAAATGGGTGAAGATCCATCCATTTAATTCACTTGCAAAATGCCGTAACACCAAAAAAAGGCCAATAAAAAAAACGATATTGAGCGATACAGGGATGATAACAAAGCGTCTTACGCCGGGCTTTGCAATTAAGCGAAACCCGGATAAAAAATAGTGAATGCCTAAAAAAAAATTATTCATTAGCGAATGACGGCGCTACGCTTTAATTTAGCAATACAAATAAGTAAGACCAATGGCATTAAGACATCCATCCAAAACCAACTGCCTGCATTACCCGGTGCAAAATTACCGAATTTGATCATTTGATTGATGTGGCCCAGTGCATCACCCCAAAGCCAACACGTGACTCCAATCACCGTTGCCAAACGAAAACCAAAGCTCGCATTAAATGAGAGGATAGCAAGCACACCAATGGTAAAATCAGCGATCCCTACTTCAAATTGAAATGGGCTTGGCTGCCAACCAATGGTTGCTGCGGCTACCTCTGGCATAACTATATGGAAATACGCGGTATAAATGCCCGTAAAACCAACCGCAAAAAGAGCAAGCCAGCGATACACAATTTCAAATTCAGATACCTTGGCGCGCACAATGAATCGATGGATAAACATAAATAGAATGGCCAGAAAAAACATGGTACAGCCAAAATTTGTTAGCAATAATTGAATCCAATCAGCGAGCATTTCCTTTTCTCCCAATGTAAACGTTATTTTAAATGTTCCTGCAAAAATGGCGGCACACGATGCTCAAGCCAATACTCAGGTTTCCATGGGTATTTTCCGCCGACAAAACCAACGTGTCCGCCTGATTCGCTGACCTCGAGCTTGATAAATGGTGATAATTCAGAAGCACAAGGTATGACATCTTCCGTCATAAAAGGATCATCTTTTGCGTGTAAAATGAGGGTGGGCACTTTGATGTGCAGCAAATACTGTCGGCTGCTTGCGATCCGATAATATTCATCCACCCCTGAAAAACCGTGCAAAATGGCGGTGATATGATCATCATAGTCATACATCGTGGTGATACGATTAATCACATCGGGATCAGGCAATATTCTTCTTGATTGCACCTTCAAGGTGATGCGCTCACGCAAGCACCTCACAAAATACCACTGATAAAAACGCGAGAATCCTTCCTGGATACGCATGGCAGCTTTGTGTAATTCAAAGGGAACTGAAATTGCAACGGCTGCTTTTAAGGGATTATTGGCTTTCGTTTCACCTAGCCATTTTAATAAGACATTACCGCCTAAGGAAACACCCACCGCAGCAAGCTCTATGCCGGGCTCGCGCTCGCATAATACTTGGGTAACATATTCGACATCACCAGTCTCACCTGAGTGATAATCGCGCGGCAGCCGATTAGGTTCGCCGCTGCAACCGCGAAAATGCATAAACACACCGCGCCAACCGCATCGCTCAAACTGCTTCAACATGCCCTTTGCGTAATGTGATTCGATTGACCCTTCAAGCCCGTGCAGCATCAATACGAGGGGTGCATTTTTCTTCGCATTAGCATTATGCATCCAGTCAAGATCAATGAAATCACCATCCGGCAACTCAAGCCGTTCGCGCTCGAGCACAAGGCCCTCAACTGGACGACGGCGGAAAATAACCGGCCAAATCGTCTGTAAATGAGGGTTTGATAGCCACCATGCACGCTTAAATGGTTTTTTGCTCATCGTATTCACCGCGCTGTAAAAGTCGGTAAGCTCATTCCTTCATCATTGATGATCTACACGAAATTGTAAAGTAGTCAGTCCTTCTCACTCGTTCTTTTGACGCGTCTCCGTCTGCCTATGATCATCCCGAGGATAAAAATGATTCCCAGCAATACGGCATTGGGCCAGTCGTACATCGTTGGTACATGACTCACTTGATTGTAAATCTCGGCGGTACTCACTTGGGTCATGGAAGCGATGCCTTGCACGTCATAAATGCAAATCTCACCTGTTTTCGTCGCGCAAAAGCGCTCTTTGGGGCATTGTGTCAAGATTTGTTGTTTAACGTTCGCACCGCATTCAAAACCCGCATTTTTTAAAATGCGTATTGCCACCTCGGGATATTTCGTCATCATCTCAGGCATGCACTAACCTCCTAAAAGACCATCCTTAGCCGCTTATTTTGACATATTTTTGTAATATTGATTAAGCGTAAATGCCGCCGTGCCAAGTAGAAGCACCGAACCACACACAATTTCTTTCTTGTGCGCTTTAAAAAAAGTATTCATATTTTTAGTGATACTACCAAGCGTTGGTAACGCCGAAGCAGAATCATCCATCCAGCTTAGATCAGGTGTTACGTTTACAAACGTTTTTCGTGTTGTTTCCAACGCTTTCAGGATATCAATATTATATTGAAAAGCAGTTTTTGCTGGCGCGTCTACTGTTTCTTTTTCAAAGGCAAATTCATTTAACCATTGGCTAAATTCTTTTAATGAACCTTCCTTGAAAGTATAAAAATTCACGGCTTTTTCTGCTGCCAAATGCTGCGCTTGACAAAGATCAGTCATACATTTTTTTAAACCGTTGCCGCCAAACATATCTCCCAAGACACGCACTAAAAAATGAATAAAAATATCATGATCACTTGTCATCGCTTCAATCGCTTTTAGGTAGAGATGGGTTGATTCAAGTGTCAGCACACACTCACCTCCCTGGGATAACACCCGTGGGCGCAAAAACATTAAATCGTTGCGGATTTCATCGGAACGCGCTAATAAGTACCGATGCTTCTCTGGTAATTGATAGGTGAAGTTTTTTGCTTTCAGTTTTTCTTCCAGGACTTCATAGATAGGCAATAATTGATAGAGTTGCCGATAATGATCAAGCAGGGTCAATTCAATACTGTGATATCGTTTGAGATAAGGCTCATCGTGTGCCGCTTGATGTAAAACATTTCTATGCAACAGCGTGATAATAGTCATGTTCATCCTTTTATTGGCAGTTAAACCCTGCGAATGTGTTAGAATGGTGTGATCGGATATTCTAAGCAGGCAAGGAGCGCCTCGTCTTGAGCAAAAGCATGTTCCCCCTCATTCTACTTAGTATCGCCCTCGGTATTATATTAGGTGCAGCCTATCCAGAACAAATGATTGCTATCGGCTGGATAGGTCAATTGTTTATCAATTTACTCAAATTAATCGTTTTACCACTCATTTTTTCAGCGCTGGTTGGCGCCATCACCTCCATGGGCGGCCTTAAACGCTTAAGTTCTGTCGGTATTTACACCCTCGGTTATGTGCTCTTGAGTGTATCCATTGCCGTCATGATTGGTCTTGTTTTGCTAAATGTCTTTAAACCAGGCATTGGGATTCCGCCAAGCTTGATTTTAGCTAACGCGACACCAACCGATTTAAAACCCATGCCACTCAGCGCCTATCTCTTGACCCTGTTTCCACCCAATATTGTCTCCGCCGCTGCAAAATATGAAATCATGCCGATTGTTTTCTTTAGCATCGTCTTCTCTATCGCCTGCCTTTCCGTTGGAAAAACTGCAAACCCCGTCATTGATTTTTTTGTGGGCTTACGTGATGTCTTAATCAAAATGATCACTTGGCTTATGTATTTGACCCCTATCGGGCTTTTTTCACTGTTGGGGACTGCGGTTGCACAAGCAGAAATCGAACATTTGCTATTGAAAAGTTTAGGCAGCATGCTGCTTTTTATCACCATCTTTCTCTTCGGTTTAACGCTACAAATTGCATGGCAGCTCGCACTCATTACGCTGGTGGCAGGCAAAAATCCGATAAAATTCATGAAAAGCGCATCCAATGCACTCATCACTGCTTTCGCCACTTCAAGCTCCATGGCAACCTTGCCAGTCACACTTTTGGTCGCAAAAGAACAAAATATTAATGAAGATGTCGCGCGTTTTGTGCTGCCGCTTGCAACAACGATTAATCTGGCGGGAACGGCCATGTATGAAGCGGTTTCCGCTCTCTTCTTCTGCCAAATTTTAGGATTTGATTTATCTATCCCAGCGCAGATTGGCGTATTTTTAACAGCCATCCTCGCTGGCATGGGTGCAACCGGGATACCCGAAGGCGGGCTAATCACCATGGTCATGGTGCTACGCAGCGTGAGTGTTCCTGTGTCGGCCATTGGTTTGTTGCTACCGTTTGACCGTATACTCGACCGCTTTCGCACCATGACAAATGTCTGTGGTGATCTTGCTTGTTCAGTGATGGTTGACTATGCCCAAAAAAAATTAAAAGCTAGGCGTTAAGACTGTCCTCAATAATGAGTGCCAATACTTTATGGACAATAGCACTTGGATGCACATCATCCCAAAAAGCAAATTCATCTGGATGATTACAAGGCACAATACCTTGCGCGAAAAGCTCACCCAATTGATAGGATTGCAGCAATGCAGGTGAATTCGCAAGCATCTCACTCATTGCATCAACTGTTATGGCAGGCTGCGTGGTTTGTTGTCGCCACGTCATGTGTAATTCTTTACTAATGGCATGAAAGCCAGTTGCTTCATCAAGATTAAAACCACCTTGCCAGCAAGCATCTTGAGTATTTTTCACGTTTGTATTGTAACGGCGATTGAATACATCAGGATTGTGAATGGCTTCATTAAACAAAGCATAAATATCAAAGAGTGCTATATCAACACCCTTATGATCTTTATTAAGTTTCGCGATTGCCTTGGCTAATTTTTCATTGTGAACTCGTGATAGTAATGCCAAGCGTTCCAACGGTCGGCCGTTACGGGCATACGGCGTGTTTGATAGATCAGGAAGATTCAAAATCAGTAAATGTTTCGCACCACGATTAATTAACCGCAGTAAATCTTCGGAAAGTTTATCAATCACTTTAGTTGTTAACTTGTCTGCATCTGATGAGATATCAAATAAATAATCATTACCACCAATCCAAATAGCATATAACACATCTTCTTTAGCACCCGCGGATGACTCAAGAAAATACTGATTGATTTGCACATTCAAGGTAGATGGATTAATCAAATCTTGTTTTAGTGGTTGAAACAAAATAGCAGCACCACCTAACGCATAAATTTTATATTTTGCTTTATAGTGCTCCGCGTAATATTGACCGATGTATTCTGCCCAGGTGGGGCCATTTGAAAAGCGACCTTCGAAATAAGGTGGTGATTTAGGCAGTGTGTGAAAGTCAATGCGATATAAATTACCATTATCACTTAAACTGTCGCCAAAAAAGATAAGTTCTTTGTAGGGGTAAGCAAACGAGGTGATCGAAAAAAATAAAAAACTGATGAGTAAAAGTATCCGTTTCATTGCATTTATCCTAGGAAATGAGATCTCGCCTAGTGTAGCGTTAGTCGTTAGCAAAATCCAAGACAAAAAAATCCCGCAACGATGTGTGGGAGAAATGGAACATAACAATCAAACTACCTAATAATCAATATGATTTTCTTAAGTTGGCCTGTTCAGCAGAGTTACAGCGATGCCGTCTCAATATTAACTGCACGTGCTCGCACCAGCATGATTGCCAAGAGTGCGACAGAGGCGAGGATCATCAAAAGATAGGCCAACGCGAGCTGATTATGCGAGGGTGCGATGGTGACGACCAGGGTGACAAGCAAGGCCACAAACATCCGCATCACGCCAATGAGTGCCGCTGCAGAGCCTGCCATGTCAAGAAAGAGGGTAATGCCCTGCTTGCTGGCAGGTGGCGTTATTAAGCCACAGCCAACGACGTTTATAAACATAGGCAAAACGATAGCGGTAAGTGTCACGCCACTTAAAACAAATAATGCCATCATTAAAAACGCACTCGCAAGACAGAGTAAAATTCCCAGCATGATGACTGTATCATCACTGAATCGTACGACAAGTTTACTAGCAAGTAATGCACCAACAAAATAACCAAGCCCAACAAATATATATAAATAGCCATTTTGTAATGCAGTTAAATGAAGCACATTTTGAAAAATGAACGGTGACATCACAAAATAAATGACGCCCGATGAAAAAGCAATCGCAGAAATAAGACCGTATGCAATAAAGGTTTGATTGCGCAACATATTAATATAATTTTGTATCGTGTAGTGAAGTTTGTTTTCATTCGATTGAATTCGACTCTTCTGTGTTTCACGGCAATACGTCATTATCAACAACCAGGTCACTCCAGAAAAAAACGTTAAGAACATAAAATTAGTTTGCCAAATATAATTAATTTGCAAGTAACCACCAAGCACGGGCGCAATTACTGGTGAAAAGACAGTAATCATAGATAAATACGCAATGACTTTGGTTAACTCATTACCTTTATACAAATCAGTCGCCATCGCACGTGTAACCACAGGTGCGGCTCCCGCGCCCAAACCAACAATTAAGCGACTAAGTAAAAAATTTGCGCCCGTGTGTGCAATCATACTCAAAAAATTGCCGAACAAACATAAGAATAATCCCATGAGCATGATTTTTTTACGGCCGTAAAAATCAGAAGCAACGCCAAATAAAAGCTGTGATAAGACCATACCAATTAAAAAAGTTGAAAACGAAGACTGAACGTAGGCGTTACTAAGATGAAGCGTGCCAGCAATCGCTGGCATAGAAGGTGCATACATATCTTTAGAAAAGAGTGTCACATTGATAGCAAGACCGCTGATAAAAACCATATGCAACAATTTCATAATCAATGCACTCCTTGCTTTGATAGACGACAGATTGACAGTTAGCGTGACTCTAATAGCCGTAATTCATATTCGGGTTACAATAAACATCATCATCCGCGGTTCGCAAATCATAGCTAATATTACAATCATTTACTATATACGCACCCTCATAGCTGGTCGGCATGCCAGAAAAAGTAACGATTGGGTGTTGTGAGCACGATTCACAATAAACACGTTTATACGCATAACGCTTCTTATAATATTTTTTATGTATCACCTTTTTGACCTTAATGTACTGACATTTTTTATAATAGCGATCTCTACAAGAGACTGCTGGTATAACACCACAATTAATGACAGCAGGACAAACATAACGTGTTCTTATCGTGACACCATACTTTTTAACGCGTTTTTGAACGTATTTTTTAACATGGTGCTTTTTGTGTTTAACATAAGTCTTTTTTTTGTAATGCTTGATTGGAACACAGGTATCACAGACGACACCTGTTGGTGGATAAACTAGATAGTATTCAGCGTGCGCATTAAGCGGTAGTGCGAAAATGACTGCAATAAGCAACATTTTCAATGGAGCAAGACGTACGTATCCCATTACTGCCACTCCCCTTATTGTTATTCCTTATCATTTTATTTTACACCAAAAATACGGCCAATTTTAAAAATAAGTCGTACGTACTGATAACGACAAACTATCAATAGGTTAAAGTAAAAATGATGTGCTCATGTGAAACTCTTAGGACTTGCCTCATTACGCTTTTCGCCCTAAAAGTAGTAACATAGAGATGGAATGCGCTAATTTTGCAACATCTCGCAGTGACAGGATCAATTGATCAGCACGGTGAAGTGCAAACCGTTGTCCGCATATGCGCATCAAGAAAATCCACCAAGAGCCGCGTTCGCTTAGGCAACGTTTGCTGTTGCGGATAAATCACGTACAAATGAAATTCACCCCAGTCATACTGCTCCAATATCGGTTTCAGTAATTTCTCTTGTAAGGCCGTTCTTACATTAAAGTAAGCAAATTTTGCGATCCCACACCCTGCCTGACACGCTATGAGTGCGCTTTCAATGTCATTACACGTAAATCGTGACCGTGTATCAAGATACTGTTTCTCGTTATTCAGATAATACATTAATTTATTTTCACCGGAATAATTTATCATTTGATGTTCGTTTAATTCTGCTATCGATTTAGGTTCGCCGTATTGTTGTAAGTAATTAGCGCTTGCATACACGCCTACTTTACTTTTCATTAACCATTTCATCTGCATACTACTATCTGGCAGCGTTGCATCACTCAAAAAGCCTGCACCGCGAATCACAAGATCAAGCTTCTCATCAATCAGATCCAATTGTTCTGATGCTAAAATTAATTCAATATGAATATCGGGAAAATCCTGCAAAAACTTCGCAATCACCGGCGTTAAACAATGCCTGCCAAAATACGGCGGCGCACTAATACGAATACTACCTTTTGGTTTTTTAGCGGACGATTGTATGAGACTAATCGCCGAATCAAACTCTTGCTGTATGCGTTGTGCATGCTGCCAAAACAATTCACCTTCTGGTGTCAGCTTAAGCTGACGCGTAGTACGCTTAATGAGCGTGACCCCAAGGGACGCTTCTAACGCCGACATACGGCGGCTAATAAGGCCGTTTGAGAACCCTAAATGCCTTGCCGCCTTTGCAAAGCCGCCTTGCTGAATAATCGCAACAAAGAGTGCGGTATCGTCTAAAATGCCCATGCATTATGCTCATAATGTAAAATATAAATTTTATTTTAGATGATTGTTTAATATTTAGCAATAAACTAGACTATTCTTCTAATCTTTGGAGGCTAATCCCATGAAATTCAATAACTTTGCTTATATCTTTTTAGGCCCAGGGCTTGATCCACTGAAAGACCGCGCTGAGATTAAAAATGACATGATGACGTTTACTACCTATGGCATTGATTTCCAGCATAAAAACCAGGTAATTGAAGTAGTAAAAGAGGCGATTTTAAACGGCGCACAAATGATTGAACTCTGCGGCGGCTTTGGTCCGACATGGATCGCTCGAATACAAGAAGCGATTAATAACGAAGTTCCTGTTGGCAGCGTATTTTACGGTCCCGAAGCACGCAAACCACTGCTAGATTTACTGAGTTAATCCAATGAATATTTTATACCTCTATGCACATCCACAACTTGCTTCATTTAATGCGGCGCTAAAAAATCATGCGCTAGAAATACTGGCGCAGCATCAACAACACGTCAAATTATCTGATTTATACGCTGATCATTTTAATGCGGTAGCAAGCTGGGATGATTTTGATAGCGCATCAAGTAATAATCAATATTTTTTAGCGCAGCAAAATGCATTGCTAACGAACACATTGCATCA
>MGYG01000084.1 GCA_001801635.1 Gammaproteobacteria bacterium RIFCSPHIGHO2_12_FULL_43_28 | reverse complement strand
AACTGGCCGTTCGCCCTGAGGAGGCGCGCTTTTTGCGCCGTCTCGAAGGGTGAATGGCTAGTATATATTTTTTGTCATGTACAGAGAAATTTCTTTTTAAATCACTTGACATGCATGGGTGTCGAGATAGAATTGGCACCACTAAAGTGATGCGGGAATAGCTCAGTTGGTAGAGCACAACCTTGCCAAGGTTGGGGTCGCGAGTTCGAGTCTCGTTTCCCGCTCCAGATGAAATATCCTCAGATTTATCTGGGGATTTTATTTTTGGCTGGGTGGCAGAGTGGTCATGCAGCGGCCTGCAAAGCCGTGGACGCCGGTTCGATCCCGACCCCAGCCTGATGATATTTGCGAAAGGCTGATCAGCGGGCAGTGACCATGGTTCCTGCCTTTAGAAGACCTTAGTGTATTGTTGTATTGTGTTGTCTGATTCCTGGACTGCCCGGGTGGCGGAACTGGTAGACGCAAGGGACTTAAAATCCCTCGGGATCTAATCCCGTGCCGGTTCGATTCCGGCCCCGGGCAATTCAGAAGTCAGATGATAAGTAGAAAGGAATTAGCGGTTACTCAGTGGGAATTCCGAGAGTGTTTATGGAACTGTGTCATGCCAGCGCAAGCTGGCATCCAGGCTTTTATCAGGTTCATTCTGGATGCCAGCTTGCGCTGGCATGACAGAGTTTAATGAATGTTCTCGTAATTCCTGACAAACCCATAAAAATAAGTTAGAATTTAGTGAACTTAATATGAACCGTACGTTTTACACCGGCAGAGGTGAAAGAGGTGAAAAACGTTAGAAAACGATTGATCCCATGACTTTCGTGGTCACTGAAAAATGCATACGCTGTAAATACACCGATTGTGTGGAAGTTTGCCCTGTCGATTGTTTTTATGAAGGCCCCAATTTTCTCGTTATTAATCCCAGTGAATGTATCGATTGTGCCTTGTGCGAACCTGAATGCCCCGTCAATGCCATTTATTCTGAAGACGATTTACCCGAACAATTCCAGCCATTTTTGCAGTTAAATGAAACCTTATCTGAGGCCTGGCCGAATATTACCCGTCGCAAAGACGCGCCGGCTGATGCGGACCAATGGACAGAGGTTGAGGGCAAGCTTGAGTATCTTGAAAAAGAATGGCCCAAAGTGTGAAAATACTCGCCTTTGATACGTCTACATTTGTTTGTTCTGTTGCCTTACTCGATACCTCGCGCGCGCAGGAACCGATTCGTCTCTCGCACGAAATGGCGCCGCAACAACAAACAAAACGCTTAATCCCCATGATTAAAGATCTCCTGATGACTTCGTCGCTAAGCTTTCGCGAGCTTGATGCAGTGGCATTTAGCTGCGGTCCCGGCAGCTTTACCGGTATCCGTATCGCAAGTAGTGTCGCGCAAGCGATTGGTTTTGGAGCCAATTTACCAGTCATTCGTATTTCCTCGCTTGCTGCGATGGCGATGGCCGCTCACCTTGAAGAAGGATGGTCATCATTTTTAGTCGCCGAGGATGCGAGGATGAGTGAGGTTTATTGGGCGGCCTATCAGATCAATGCGGAAGGGGAGGTAGAATTGATGGGTAAAGAGGAGACGATAAGGCCTAAGAATGTCACAATAGTGGGAGATTCTACCTGGTGTGCGATTGGTGATGGTTGGGCTGCCTATGAGAAAGCGTTGGTTTCGCGTTTGGGCTTTAAACCAAGGCTCATCAAAGCATCGCAATTGCCCACGGCAAATGCGGTTGCGTTGCTTGCAAAACCAGTTTATGCAAGCGGGGGCGCTGTGCCTGCTTCATTGGCATTGCCAACATATCTTCGTTGAGATTTGGCCCCTATTAGAGATAAAATTTTGGACGAGGTTGTCATCCTGAGCGTAGCGAAGGATCTCAATATGAATGCTGGGAGGTCCTTCGAGCAAAAAACGCTCTCAGGATGACAGCATTACCGAGTATTTTGTAAAAGAGCCAACGTCTAGTTTAAGTTATATAAAATTTCGTGAGCGGGAGTAGGTATGACGGGTGTCAATAATAGCGATGAACGACGGTCGATCATTAACGACGTTAAAGCATTACTTAAAGGACGTGTTCCTGACGGTCAAATGGAGGTACTTAACGCATTTACGGAACGTTATTTTCACTCAACGCACATCGATGATTTAAGAGATCATAGCATCGAAGACCTGGCTAGTATTGTTTTATCGCACTGGAAATTCATCTATCAACGCCAACCAGACGAATCAAAAGTAAACGTATTTAATCCAGGTAAAGCAAAAGACGGCTGGGAATCAACGCACACCCTTATCCAAATCTCACATAATGACATTCCCTTTTTAGTTGATTCGATACGCATGGTTATTAATCGCTATGGTTATCAAATCCATTTCATTATCCATTTTGGTGGTTTGAAATTGATGCGTGATGAAGCGCATCGTATTGTGAGCGTATTGCCCGTCGGTGAAATTGATAAAGACGCGACGACCGAGGCGCCAATTTATATTGAGATTGACCGTCTGCCTGATGAAAAACATATGACGGCACTAAAAGATGAAATTGAACGATCGCTTGCTGATGTGGCGCTTTCTGTCGTCGATTGGCGCAAGATGATGACACGCGTTCAAGAGTGTTTGCGAGAATTGGAAACGAATCCACCAACCACCCTTGATGAAGCGGAGCTTGCAGAATCACGCGATTTTTTACGGTGGCTTATCAATAATAATTTTACCTTTCTTGGTGCACGTGATTACAAGTTAATTGGCAATGGCACTAATCGTGCGTTGCAGGTTGTGCCAGGATCAGGTCTTGGTGTGTTGCGTGAAAAATCGGCGAGTAAAACGTCGAAGAGTTATGCTGAATTACCACCGCAAGCGCGTAAGATGGCGCTTTCAAAAAATATTTTGATTATCGCGAAAACAAATACAACATCAACCGTCCACCGTTCTGCCTACACCGACTATATTGGCGTTAAACGTTTTAATGAAAATGGCGAATTGATTGGTGAGCGTCGTTTTATTGGTTTGTATACGTCAACCGCGTATCATTCCAGTCCGCGGCAAATTCCGTTTCTTCGTCATAAAGTAGATAAAGTATTGCAAGATTTACGTTTGCCACCGGATAGCCATGATGGCAAAGAAGCCGTTCATATTTTGGAAACGTTGCCGCGTGATGATTTATTTCAAGCAACGCACGATGAATTACTTGAGATAACCCTTGGTATCATTCAGTTAAAAGAAAGAAAACGCGTGCGGCTTCTTGTGCGCCGCGATGCATTTTATCGCTATTTTTCGTGCCTTCTATTCGTGCCGCGAGAAATTTTCGATACCGAGCTTGCTGGCACCATGCAAGACATATTAATGCAGTCATTTAATGGCATTGAATCCACGTATACCACACTATTCACTGATTCTGTGCTTGCGCGCATACACTATCTGATTCGTGTCGATCCAAAGACACCGGTTGAATACAACTTACAACAGATCGAAAAAAAGCTAATGTTAGCTTCACGCTCGTGGTCGGATGATTTGAAAGATCAACTCATTAAACGTTATGGTGAATATGAAGGTTTAAAATTCAGCACCAAATTCAGTAAAGCGTTTCCTGCAAGTTATACTGAAGATTACACGCCAAGAGAAGCACTGGCGGATATTGAGCACATTGAAGCGCTTTCTGAAACTGAGCCGCTCGGTATGTTATTTTCGAAACAAGAGGATCGTCCTGGCATCATTAACATGAAATTGTTCCACGCTGAAGAAACGATTGTGTTATCAGACGTGCTGCCCATTTTAGAAAATATGGGACTTCGAATCATTGGTGAGCGCCCGCATGAAGTGAAATTGAAAAATGGCTCGGCCATTTGGATTAACGATTTTGCGATGGCTTACGCAGGCGCTGGAACGGTTGATATTGAGGATATAAAAGATATCTTCCAGGCGTCATTTACCAAAACGTGGTTTGGTGAAGCGGAGAATGATGGTTTTAATCGTTTAGTATTAGAATCAAATCTCACCTGGCAAGAGACAACCATGTTGCGTGCCTATACCAAATATTTACGGCAAATAGGCTTTACCTTCAGCCAAAATTACATTGAAGAGGCGCTGATTCATAATCCAGACATCAGTAAAACGCTGGTGCAATTGTTTATTTTGCGTTTTGATCCAACCATCCAACATCACAGACACCCAGAGGAACAAGAGTTAGTACGTGTTATTGAAGGGTTGCTTGAAAATGTGACTAGCCTTGATGAAGACAGAATATTACGAAAATTATTGGAAGTAATACTCGCCACTATTCGCACCAACTATTTCCAGACGACTCAGGAAGATCAACCAAAACCCTATCTTTCTTTTAAATTTGATCCCTCGTTAATAACTGATTTGCCGTTACCACGACCCAAATATGAGATTTTCGTTTACTCGCCACGTGTTGAAGGCGTGCATTTAAGAGCGGGTAAAGTTGCGCGCGGCGGTTTGCGTTGGTCTGATCGACGCGAAGATTTTCGTACCGAAGTGCTTGGCTTGATGAAAGCACAGCAAGTAAAAAATACGGTTATTGTGCCTGAGGGTGCAAAAGGTGGTTTCGTTGTTAAGAAAGCGCAAACGCCAGAAATGGGCCGCGATGATTACATGAAAGAAGTCATTGGCTGTTATTCGACGTTCATCAGTGGTTTATTGGATGTGACTGATAATATTCAAGACGGCAAAATCATACCGCCTAAAGACGTCATGCGCTATGATGATAACGATCCCTATTTAGTGGTTGCCGCTGATAAAGGGACGGCGACGTTTTCAGATATTGCCAATGGCATTGCAGGGCAATACGGCTTTTGGTTGGATGATGCGTTTGCCTCTGGCGGTTCCGCTGGTTATGACCATAAGAGAATGGGCATTACCTCTCGCGGTGTCTGGGTTTCGGTAATGCGTCATTTTCGTGAGCTTAATATCAATCCGGAAAATGAAAATTTTACGGTCGTTGGTATTGGTGATATGAGCGGCGATGTGTTTGGTAATGGCTTATTGATGTCAAAGCATGCGAAATTAATCGGCGCGTTTAATCACCTACATATTTTTGTTGACCCTGATCCAGATCCTGCAATCAGTTATAATGAGCGTAAACGATTATTTAATTTACCGCGTTCCTCCTGGACAGATTATAACCCTGAATTAATTTCAAAAGGCGGCGGCGTATTTAATCGATCGGCTAAATCAATCAAGTTGACCGCTGAAATGAAGGCGGCATTAAATACGAAGAAAGACACTATGGTGCCGAATGAGCTAATTCGCGCGATCTTAAAAGCACCGGTTGATTTACTCTGGAATGGTGGTATTGGCACCTTTGTTAAGGCTTCAACCGAAACACATGCTGATGCCGGCGATCGAACGAACGATGGTATTCGTCTTGATGCAACCGAGTTAAGCGCTCGTAGTATTGCAGAAGGCGGTAATTTGGGGATGACCCAACTTGCGCGTATTGAATATTCGTTGCAAGGTGGTATTGTGAATACCGATTTTATTGACAACTCCGCTGGCGTTGATTGTTCCGACCATGAAGTTAATATTAAAATTTTATTAAATCGATTGATTGCAACTGGTGAGATCACGCGTGAGAAACGCAATAAGTTGCTAGAAAAAATGACCGATGAAGTGGCCGAATTAGTGTTGCAAGATAATTACGACCAAACACAAATGCTAAGCCTTGAAGCATCGGTTGCGACGCAAACCATGGATTTATTCAGACACTATATCAATGATATGGAAAAAGTAGGTCGTCTTGACCGTAAGTTAGAATACTTGCCAGATGATAAAAGCATGCTTGAACGCAAGGTAAGCAATAAGCCATTAACGCGTCCAGAAATTGCCGTGTTGCTTGCATACAGTAAAATGTATTTAAAGCAGGATATTCTGTCGAGTCGTTTGCCGGAAGATCCTTTCTTTGATAGGTATCTTTTAACCGCCTTCCCGAATCCTTTACGAGAGGCGTATTTGCCAGAGATAAAGCAACATAGTTTACGCCGCGAAATTGTTGCTACACAATTATGTAAAAGCATCACTGATCGTATGGGCATTAATTTTGTCGAACGTTTGCAGCGTGAAACAGGAGCTGCAACTGCCTTCATTATTCGAGCCTATACCATTGCAGAAAATATTTATGGATTAGAAGAAATGTGGAGCGGCATTACCGCACTTGATTATAAAGTTACTTCGGTGGTGCAATATCGGATGATGTTGCAAATTTATTATTTGATTCGTCGAGCGACAAGATGGCTGCTTCGTAATCGTAAAGCGACGATTGATATCCAACAAGCTATCGATAGCTTTTTGCCAACGCTTAATGAGTTGAAGAAGTCTCTGCCCGCACTCTTAGATGAGCATGATAGAGGCGTTTACGACAGCTCTGTCACCTATTTAAGTGACGAAGGCGTGCCAGAAAAACTAGCGAAGCAAATAGCAAGTTGCAATACGTTATTTACCTCACTGGATATTGTTGAAGCGGTTCAAAAATATGAACTCGATTTAACTAATGTCGCACAAGCATATTTTTATATCGGTAATCGTCTTGAGCTCAATTGGTTGCGTGAACTGATGAATTCATACGTCGTTGAAAATTTGTGGGATGAACTTGCGCGCGCTGGTTTTCGTGATGATCTTGATCGTGTACAGCGCAAGTTGTGCGTCAAAGTGCTAACCATGAAAGGAAAAGATATCAAAGATAAAGCCATCGGCGATCAAATTGATTTATGGGTCAATAAATGCCAATTCCTGATTGAGCGCTGGCAGCGTTTGCTCGCTGATATCAAGTCTAGTGATGTGGTTGACTTTGTGACATACTCAGTCGTGTTGCGTGAATTATTTGACTTTGCCCAAGCATCGTAAGGATAGGATAATGACAAAGCAAAGAAAGTCTAAGCAGCGTTTTCCTTCAGCATACGTCGATGTCTATGGTTCCAAGATGCACTACATCGAGGCGGGCAAAGGAACGCCTATTTTATTTTTGCATGGCATACCAATGTCATCCTATGTTTGGCGCAATATTATTCCGCATCTTGCTTTGCTTGGCCGCTGCATTGCGCCAGACTTGATAGGGTTTGGGCAATCGGATAAACCTAAAATTGACTATTCCATTTCGGATCACGTTAAATATATCGAAAAATTTATTGATACCTTGCAGCTAAAAAATATCATTTTGATCATGCATGGCTGGGGATCAGTGATTGGTTTTGATTATGCAATGAAGCACGAGCGTAATTGCGCGGGATTAGTGTTTTACGAAGCTTTTTTACGCGCAAAAAATGGTTATGATATTTCGCTGCCCTTACAAGAACAACTGGCTGCCTTTGAAGGGCAAGAGAGCATTGCTGATTTAACGACAGAGGGCGCATCCTTTGTCGATAAGATTATATTGCAAGGTGTGATGCATCGATTGACCGAAGAAGAAATGCGTCAATATCGCGAACCCTTTTTACAAGAAGGTTCATACAAACCGGTCGCACAATATTTAAGAGAAATTCCAAAAGGCGCCGATAACGGCAAGGTTGATAAACTAATTGGGGCGTATTCATCGAAATTAGTGAAATCCACTTTACCAAAATTAATGTTGTACTCCGTTCCCGGATTCATGACAACGATTGCGACGGTCATGTGGGCAAAAGAAAATTTGCCTAATCTCGAACTCGTTGACATTGGGGAAGAATTGCATCTTGGTCAAGAAGCTCATCCGGAACGCATGGGTGAAACCATTAGTGCCTGGCTGCAAGCACTAGAATGTAAATAAGGGTTGATGAGGGTCATTAAATGAATTATTCAGTCGCCATTGTGGGTGCTACGGGCCTTGTTGGCACCACATTACTTTCATTGCTTAAAGAGCGCGATTTTCCAATCAAAAAACTTTATTTAATTGCGAGCCAACAATCGGCCGGCAAAGAAATTACATTTGCTGATGAGCGTTATGCAATACATGAATTAAGTAGTTTCGATTTTCATTTAACTGAACTTGCTTTCTTTTGCGTGGGAAATAACCTTTCAGCTGAATATGCGCCAAAAGCGGTGGCGGCTGGTAATACGGTTATCGATAAAAGCAGCTTTTATCGCAATCATCCCGATGTGCCATTAATTATTCCAGAAGTAAATATCTCCGTATTGTCCTCCTTCAAAAAGGCGGGGATTATCGCAAATCCTAATTGCAATACCATCCCAATCGCGGTTGGATTAAAGCCCATTTACGATGCAGTTGGTATTTCTCGCATGAATATTGCAACTTATCAATCTGTCTCAGGGACTGGTAAAGAGGCAATGATGGAATTGGAAGAGCAAACCAAACAATTACTAGCGAAGCTCCCGATACACCCCAAGGTGTACACACAGCAAATCGGATTTAATATTTTACCGCACATTGATGATTTTCATGAGAATGGTTACACCAAAGAAGAGATGAAGATGGTGTGGGAAATGCAAAAGCTTTTTGCCGACCCATCACTTGCCATTAACCCAACCGCTGTTAGGGTCCCTGTCTTTTGTGGTCATTCTGCCGCCGTGCATATTGAAACCAAGGATAAATTATCGGTGACAGACGCATTGGCATTATTAGCAAAAGCACCAGGCGTTAAATTAATCACAGGCGATCAACCTTATGCAACACCTGCACATGATGCGGTGGGAACGGATGAAGTATACGTCGGCCGCGTTCGTCAGGATTTATCACATGAACATGGTTTGAACTTCTGGATCGTCGCAGATAATTTACGTAAAGGCGCCGCTCTGAATGCAATTCAAATTGCGGAACATTTAATTCGTCATTCATTCTTGTCCATAACACGAAAACCTGCCGCAGCATCGGATGATGTCGCTCACTATCGTGCGCCGCATAATGATATTTCTAACTAGGTAGGAACTATGATTTCATTAATTATTAAAAGTTATCTCGTTATTTTACTATCAGTTGGTATTGGCTCACTGCTTGTTTTTGCACTCGGTCTAACCTTGATTTTTAAACTAATGCCGCAACGGGCGAGGGTTGCGCCTGTAAACGATATTTCTCACGATGAAATACCTATAGAACGTGCTGTGAATAAATCGTTGACGATCACATCAAGCGATATCGCCGCCATCTCTGGCGAAGATACGATTGCAACGCAGCTTGATCTTGCGCGTGCGTATATTGAAACGGGCAGACAAACGTTAGCAAAAAAGATTTTAGATTACGTATTGCAGCAGGGTAATAATATCCAGCAAGCAGAGGCATTGCGTATTATGAATCTGCTAAAAGCCTCCTCACATGAATAATTCACTAGATGCATGATGTATGCGTATTGCTTTAGGTATTGAATACAACGGTCATGGTTATTTTGGTTGGCAAGCACAGCCAAATTTGCATACTGTAGAAGGCGTGTTGCAAGAAGCGTTGAGCAAGATTGCGAATGAGCCGATTGAGCTTTTTTGCGCGGGCCGTACGGATGCAAACGTGCATGCTGCTGGACAGGTTGTGCACTTTGATACGCGTGCGAAACGCCATATTGATGCCTGGATTTGGGGAGTAAATTCTCATTTGCCCTCTTCCATTGGCGTGCGTTTTGCAAGACAGGTCGACCATCATTTTCATGCGCGTTTTACGGCTTTCGCGCGTCGATATCAATATATTATTTACAATCACCCAATTCGTTCTGCGCTATTGTCCAATCGGGCGACCTGGCATTATTACCAGCTTGATATTGAACGTATGCGTATCGCTCTAAAATATTTATTGGGCGAACAAGATTTTAGTTCATTTCGTTCATCGAAATGTAACTCACGCACACCTATGCGTCGTGTGACTGATGTTACGATCAGGCGACAAGCGCATTTTGTTATTTTTGAAATTGAGGCGAATGCCTTTTTGCACCATATGGTACGCAATATCGCTGGTGTTTTAATGAAAATAGGCGCGGGTTTTAAAGAGCCGCAGTGGATGATTGAGGTGTTAGAAGCAAAGCGCCGCCAGGCAGCGGCAGAAACAGCGCCACCTGATGGCTTGTATCTGACCGCGGTCCGTTACCCTGAGCCCTACATTTTCCCTGCCGCTGACCCGTTATTTTTGCTATAATGTTGCGCATTAACAGATTGGGGTAACCTTATGAGTTGGTTTAAAAAGTTATTACCTTCGCGAATAAGGACAGGTGCTATCGCCAAAAAAGGCGTCCCGGAAGGCTTGTGGTCTAAGTGTGACCACTGCAATTCCGTCCTCTATCGTACTGAATTAGAAAGAAATTTAGAAGTTTGCCCGAAATGCGATTATCATATTCGCCTTTCTGCACGTAAACGCTTAGGTTATTTCCTTGATGCCGGAAGCACCATTATCGAGATAGGGGCTGACGTCGGACCGCATGATCGTCTTAAATTTAAGGACCTTAAAAAATATAAGGACCGCCTTGCTAGCGCAGAGGAAGCGACCGGTGAGAAAGAAGCCATGGTCGTGCAGCGAGGTGAGGTGCATGGATTGCCCTTAGTCGCAGCAGCGTTTGAATACGGTTTTATTGGGGGCTCGATGGGGGCCGCGGTAGGCGAGCGTTTCGTTCGCGGCGTTAATACCGCGCTCGAATTACGTATTCCCTTTGTTTGCTTTTCAGCAAGCGGCGGTGCAAGAATGCAGGAAGCTTTAATTTCACTTATGCAAATGGCAAAAGTAAGTGCTGTGCTTGCGAAATTATCGGAACAAGGTGTTCCCTATATTTCTGTATTAACTGACCCAACCATGGGTGGTGTTTCTGCTAGCCTTGCCATGTTAGGCGATATTATTATTGCAGAACCCAACGCATTAGTTGGTTTTGCAGGACCACGCGTGATTGAACAAACAGTGCGTGAAAAATTGCCCGAAGGTTTTCAACGCAGTGAATTTTTATTGAAACATGGTGCAATTGATATGATTATGCATCGTAGTGATATGCGTTCTGGGATTGCACGCTTATTGGCGAAATTAACCAAGCAAAGACTAGCATCTTAAATTAGGGAGCGATGGGATGGAGAAGAAACTGAAGCATCGGATTTTAGGCATTTTGGTGATCCTCGGATTAGTTATTATTTTGCTGTCAGTGATGCACGGCAGAAATGATTTTCCAAGCGAAGCCGCGTTAGTTAAAGCACCGCCTTTCCCGGATCAGCCTGTGCAAGTGTCTTCTGAGCCAGCTGATGCAAAAGCAACAGGCAGTGAAGCGCCTGCGGCGGCATCGATTGACGACAACGATGTCATTAAAGCAAAACCCGATGATACGATTGATCCCAAAGCAACCCTGCAACAGAGTGATGCGCGAAGCGCAACTCCTGCACCTGATACCGCGAAGGCCGATGCTGAAAAACCAGTTGTCGCGGAAAATGATGCAGCGACAAAGCCAGCAATGAATGCCACAGAAGAGGCTGATCACGGACAGCAAACAACTAACCTAAAAAATAAACTCAACGACGCTAAAAAAGCCGAGAAAAATCTTAATGCAACCAGCTTTGCACTACAGATGAAAAAATCTGCCTGGGCGATTCAAGTCGGCAGCTTTAAAAGCAAAGCGAATGCGTTACGTCTGGTGAATCGCCTCCGCTCTAGTGGTTATCATGCTTTTATTAAAGAAGCCTCTAGTAGTGTGCGCGTTTATGTTGGACCTGAAACTAAAAAAGCGATTGCCAGTATGCTTGCAGATAGAATTGAATATGAAATGAAATTGCACGGCATTGTGGTGAGTTATCAACCTTTAACAATGTAGAATGAATAATGAAACAGTACCAATTAGAATATACCACGCAAGGACGAGGCATGGTAAACGTAACGGATGATGTAAACGAACAAGTTGAAAAATCAGGCATTAAAGCTGGTTTATGCCATGTTTTTTTGCACCATACCAGTGCTTCCATCATCTTGTGTGAAAATGCGGATGATTTAGTGCAACGGGATATGGAAGCATTCATGCATAGACTTGTACCTGACGCCGATCCGATTTATCAGCACGTTGCTGAAGGGCCGGACGATATGCCATCCCACGTGAGAAGTATTTTAACGCAAAGTTTTTTGGTGCTGCCGGTTAAAGATAACCGTTTAGCATTAGGTCGTTGGCAAGGTGTTTATGTTTGGGAACATCGCTTACGCAGCCATCACCGAAAATTAACCGTGACTGTGCAGGGTTAATTAACCTTTCGGCGCAGCAGTTGCGATTTGCTTGGTAACAGCCCAGTGTGTGCCACAGGAAGTTCGTTGTTGCGAGGCTCAAGAACGTTTAGCCGAAGCAAGAAAAACTGGATTGCCACGCCCGCAAAAGAGGCGGGCTCGCACGAGTGGTGAGCAGTGACAGAACATGCATGATATGATCCGGATTTGACCCTTCACTTACATCGCTTTTGCAACCGTTTGGCAATACGCGACATCTTGCATTGAAGCTGCGGGATGGAATTTCAGCTCCAACCCAGAAGAAAAGTTGACAAAATAAGGAATAATGGTTGACAATGTTTTTATTAAAGTTGACAATAATGTTATGTTAAGTTGACAAAGTGAATGAACACCATGACGAAGATGCGTACAAGAGGCGAAGATGTGCGCAGGTTTATTTTAGACCACGTTGATAAACACCCTGCAGATATAAGCAAGATTACGGCCGTCCACTTTGGCATTACACGCCAAGCGGTCAACAAGCATTTACAAAGATTAACAGCCGAACAGGCGCTAGCAGAAAGTGGGCATACTAGAAATAGAGTTTACAAACTCGCTCCACAATTAGAATGGAAACAAGCTTATAAAATCATACCAAATTTAGCCGAAGATCTTGTCTGGAGGAACGATGTAAGTAACGTACTAGGCACTATGCCTGAAAACGTTTTCAACATCTGGCACTATGGATTTACTGAAATGTTCAATAATGCAATAGACCACTCTGATGGTTCAATGATAGGGATTCAAATAAGGAAAACAGCCGCAAGCACGGAAATGTTAATTTATGACGATGGGGTCGGGATTTTCAAGAAAATTCAGACAACATTAAATTTATTAGATGAGCGCCATGCTCTCCTTGAACTCTCAAAGGGGAAACTCACCACTGATCCAAAACGTCATAGCGGAGAAGGCATATTTTTTACATCTAGAATGTTTGACTCATATGACATTCTGTCTGGTGGAGTCTATTTTTCTCATAAGTTTAGCCATCCAGAAGACTGGTTATTAGAAAGAGATCGTTTTGAAAGCGGCACATTTGTATGGATGAAATTACATAACCATACAGCGCGAACAAGTAAAAAAATATTTGACCAATATACTAGCGGCGAAGAGTATGGATTTAATAAAACGGTTGTACCAGTAAAACTTGCACAATATGGAAACGATAAATTAATTTCCAGGTCACAAGCGAAACGCCTTCTAGCAAGAATAGAGTCATTCAAAATAGCGATATTTGATTTCACAGAAGTAGATTCGATTGGACAGGCATTTGCAGACGAAATTTTTAGAGTATTTACATCTCAACATCCAGAAATTGGGATTACAATTATGCATGCAAATTCAGATGTCACACAAATGATTGAAAGAGCTAAATCAAGACCTACCATTTGAGATTAAATATATTACCCAGTTCCGCCAGTATAACAGATCGCGTTGTTTTAGGTTATTTCTTTCAGGGTTTTCACGCCGGCAGCATTGCATTCCAAGGCGCTGCCATGCGTATGCCATGCGGCTAACACAATCCGCGTTACCGTTTCACTGTTTAATTTGAATTGATGAAAGGCGGGACGATGAGTATGACCATGGATTAGCGTTTTTACCTTATATTTTTGCATGATTGTCATTACTTCATCTTGTGTGACATCCATGATATCCATGGGTGCATTCTGCGTGTGTGCTTTACTTTTCATTCTTAATTGGTTGGCGATGCGTCGACGTAATGAGAGCGGTAATATTAAAAAAAATAGCGTATGCAAAATGGGATTACGCGCTTTTTTGCGCCATGCCAAATATTTTTTATCACGTGTGCAAAGCGTATCGCCGTGCACGAGTAATACGGGTTCGCCGTAAAGATTAATTACCTTTTCATCGGGAAGTAATACGCAACCTGTTTTGCGTGCAAATTTATTTCCAATTAAAAAATCGCGATTGCCGCGCATGAAATAGATGGGAATGCCTTTATCAGTGACCGCTTTTATTGCGTTTATAATGGTGCGATTAAAAGAGGTATCATTATCATCGCCAATCCAGCTTTCAAATAAATCCCCTAAAATATAAAGCGCATCTACTTCTTGCGGGTCACATTCCGCTAAGTAGCTTAAAAAGCAGGCGGTAATGAAAGGCTCGCTTTCAGCGAGGTGAAGATCTGAAATAAAGAGTGTTTTAGGTTCTCGTCTCATTCGGTATCACTTTTAAAAAGCCTATTTTACATGGTGTTATAGTTGCCGTACGCGCAACTTTGATTCACGTGCAATCTATCCTATAATAAAAGTATGCAAGCACGAGGTGAAGAGCTATGCGTGTGCTAACTAGTAATAATGCAATATTATTATGGCATGACACCCTTAAATGTGCAGAAGATCGTTGTTCGATCAGCTTAAACGACGAGTTAGAAGCATATCTTGTTTCCCTGTTGATGCGCTATACTAATCGCCCTGATGTATTTAAAAAAGTATTGGCGGCAGCTTTTTTGAGTGCAATGCAAAAAAGCGCCGCAGAGCGCCAGGTTTCTTTGCAATCCATTGGCGATGAGTGCCTGATTTTCGCTGGTTTATTCCCACGAATTGCCGAAAAGCGGAATGTAAAAATAGGCTATTTTGTTGATCTTGGTCAATCAGCCTATGCCACTCTCTCAAGGCAAACCAATGATTTATTCGGCATTTTAGCTTTCAAATTTGTGACATTGATGGATGTGTTGCAATCTATTCGTCCTCATGCGGATTTATTGCCGCTAGAAGCTTATGAGCAATGGAATGAAGTTGGTAGTCAATATGCCTTGAAAATTCTTCGCGATTGCACGAGGGGAATGCCAATAAAGCGTTAAATTCCACTTGGATTTCCGCTTAAAAGTGCGCATTGCGTGATCATTGAACAGTCAGTTTGGAAACAATGATTGTCTTCAGTCACCGTCCTCAATTAGAATAAGCATTTTTCTAACGGGAGCGCTTGTCAATGCGGTTAATTTTGCTCGGAAGCCCGGGGGCAGGAAAAGGGACACAAGCGAAGCTCATTACAGAACGTTTCTCCATTCCACAGATTTCAACCGGTGATATCCTTCGTGCCGCCATTCAGAAAGGGTCAACCTTAGGCAAAGAAGTAAAAGAAATTGTCGAGAGTGGCCGCTTGGTGCCCGATGAAATCGTCACCCAATTGGTTCAGGAGCGAATTAAAGAGCCTGATTGCCGATCTGGATTTTTATTAGATGGCTATCCCCGTACGATTGCACAGGCAGAAGCATTAGAACAGTTTAGCGCTATTGATTATGTGATCGATATCGATGTTTCTGATCGGGAAATTATTGAGCGCTTGAGTGGCCGACGTATTCATCCTCAATCAGGCCGCATTTATCACATCAAGCATCAGCCGCCACATGAAGCCGGGAAAGATGATGTCACCGGCGAACCGCTAATACAGCGTAAAGATGATACAGAAGAAACGGTGCGTAAACGACTTGCGGTTTATCATGAGCAAACAAGTCCCCTCAGAAACTATTACCAGCAAAATAAGGCAGTGCGCTACATAAAGCTCGATGGCACAAAGCCGGTCGATGAGCTTAAGAAAACGATTCACGAGCTCTTGACCCAGCATAAGGAAGTGATCTAATGAATAAAATGATGAAGCTAGGCATGGCTGTTTGGCTTTTTGCCTTATCAGTCGCTACGACGTTTGCAGCGGCCCATTCACCCGTTGGTCATTGGCGAGCCATTGATGATGTAACGGGCAAACCCAAGGCCATTGTTAACATCACTGAAACCGCTGATCATCAACTGGTTGGGCGTATTCTGCAGATTTTCCCAGGCCCCGGCCATACCGTGAATGAGGTGTGCAAAAAGTGTTCTGGCGAAAGACGTAATCAGCGTATCGTTGGCATGATTATCCTCGAGAAATTCAAAGCCAATAAAGTAAATGACAACGCATGGCGCAATGGCGAGATCCTGGATCCCCGCAGCGGCAAAGTTTACCAATCAACCATCAAGCTAATCGAGAGCGGCCAGAAACTCGATGTAAGAGGTTATATCGGTATGCCGCTGTTTGGCCGCTCCCAAACCTGGGAAAGGCTTAGCGGGCCAGAATTGCCGAATTAAGGGTATTGCTAGGGTTACCAGTCAATTAACGGGCGAAGTCCCCATCGACCGGCCTTATTGAGCAAATCATATTCTGTTTTGTGCAGTTTACAAGCAGGGGCAATTCAAGCGATACTGTTTTAATCAGCTTCATTGGATTCCATGGAAATATGACCGAACAAGCTGTTCTCTCCTATGACGCCGACGCGCAACGCTTAACCTGCAAAGGTGAGTGGGACCTTCTTCATTTAACGCAAATCAAAAAAGCCCTTTATCAAATTCAATGGAAAAAGACAGGGGAATTGACTGTCGATGGTCAAGTGATTCAGAAAATGGATAGTGCGGGTGCCTTGCTCTTGGTGAAGTGGCGAGCTTTGCACGCAAACGAAATAGCCATTCGGTTTGAAAACTTTTCGCAAGAACACGACGATTTGCTCACCATGGTCGCGAAAGAACGTGGGGCAGAAGGGGGGATACCAGAAGCGGTCAAGCCGCCATTTTTGGCTCGCGTGGGTGAAAACTCAGTACAGCGTTTGATTGAATTTAATGCCTATCTGATTTTTGTTGGGCACTTAACCTATGAATTTTTGCGTATTCTGCGCAAACCGTTTCATGGACGCATACAACCGATTGCAAGCGCTATCTATAGTACGGGTTACCGTGCATTGCCCATTATCGGTTTGTTATCGTTCATGATAGGCGTTGTTATTGCTTATCAAATGGGTGTGCAGTTGCGTGATTACGGCGCGAACATTTATATCGTCAACTTTTTGGGGCTCTCCATTTTACGTGAATTTGGCCCGCTCATCACGGCAATCATGGTGGCAGGGCGTACAGGTTCTGCTTTTACAGCACAACTCGGTAGCATGAAAATAAACGAAGAAATTGATGCCTTGGATACGATGGGTGTCACCCCAGCGGAGTTGCTTATTATACCCCGTATTATCGGGCTTTTTATTGTGTTGCCTTTACTTACGATCTGGGCTGATTTTTTTGGCACGATAGGCGGCATGATGATGGCAAATAGCATGCTACATGTTTCGCCAGATGATTTTATTCTACGCTTTCCGCAAGTGATTCCACTTAAAGCACTTATTCTTGGGTTAGGTAAGGCGCCTGTTTTTGCGTTGATTATCGCAAGTATCGGTTGTTTTGAAGGAATGCGTGTCAAAGGGAGTTCAGAAAGTGTCGGCGTGAATACCACAAAAAGCGTTGTATTATCCATCTTCTTTATTATTGTTGCCGATGCTATTTTCTCCGTGATTTTCAGTGAGCTCGATTTATGACGGAAAGAACGACACCGATCATTGAAATAAGCCACTTAAAAACGCACCTGGGCAAGCATTGGGTGCATCAGGACGTTAATCTAACCGTGAATTCTCATGAAATTATGGGCATTGTCGGCGGCAGCGGTTCCGGTAAAACAACCTTATTGCGCGCCATGCTTGGCTTGCTAAAACCAACCGCTGGCTCTATCCGCTTATTTGGTTGTGAGCTTTTAACAGCGAGTGCCGAAACTTGGCTTAAAGTGCAGCGGCGATGGGGTGTCCTTTTTCAGCAAAATGCATTATTTAGCTCACTGACCGTGTTAGAGAACGTGGCTTTCCCTTTAAAAGAGCACACGGATCTCGATCTTGATTCCATCAACGAACTTGCTCTTTTAAAACTATTGATGGTAGGGCTTAATCGCGATGACGCAGTCAAATACCCGTCTGAACTAAGCGGCGGGATGCAAAAGCGTGCGGCGCTTGCCCGGGCGATTGTGCTTGATCCTGAATTAATCTTCCTGGATGAACCAACAGCAGGTCTAGATCCCCATCTTGCGAGCGAACTGGATGAGCTAATTATAGCGTTAAGGAGGACGATGGGCTTAACTATTGTTATAATAACGCATGACCTTGATACGTTATGGCGAGTCACTGATAGAGTCGCTTTTTTAGGTCAGGGTAAGGTGTTGTGCGTCGATGCGATGGACAAGCTGGTGAAGCAACCAGACCCGACTATCCATGCATTTTTCTCCGGGGCAAGAGGTCGAGTGGCAGAGGCGAATCATAATTGTGAGTAGCGAACGCTATGGAAACAAACGTTAATTATTCTATCGTCGGTGCATTTGTTATTGTCTTAACAGCGGCCATCGTTGTCGCTATTATTTGGCTTTCAGCGGGCCTCTCGTTTGAAGGTTACACGACATATAAAATTTATATGGAAGAATCCGTGTCGGGATTAAGCACAGATTCGCCGGTTGAATATAACGGTGTGAACGTTGGCACCGTAGATAGTATTGACATCGAAGAGAAAAATCCGCGTTTAGTGGTGTTGTTGTTGCGCATCAAATCAAGTACGCCTATTACCAAAGGGACCGTCGCCATGCTAAGTACGCGCGGCATTACGGGCGTCTCTTTTATCGCACTCAAAGAAGAATGTAAAAATTTGGCGCCGCTTATTGTCGAACCCGGTGAAAAATATCCGGTCATTAAAACAATACCGTCAATTTATGTGCGAATTGACACCGCAATGACACAGTTCATTGCTAACTTCCAGAAAATATCCGATTCCTTTGGATCATTGTTAGATAAAGAGAATTTACAAGCGATCAAGGCATCACTCGCTAATCTTGAAGAAGTGACTGGCATACTTGCAACGAATAATGCAAAACTCAATGCCATTATAAAAAATTGGGAAACTGCCAGTAAACGATTTTCACCGTTGCTGCAATCGGGCCAGAACACAATGAATGCCATTGAAATGCAAACATTGCCCGCAATGCAACAATTGCTAAGGAGTTTAGATAGTGTGTCGCGCACATTAAATGAAGTAGCATTAGAAATAAAAGATAACCCGTCTGTATTAATGCGTGGCGTTGATCGCTCGGCTTTACGCGGTCCAGGGGAAGCGAGATAGGGAGTAATATGGTTAAATACATTAGTCAATTGCTGTTTGTGACGCTGTCCTGTCTCACGGTGGGTTGTTCTGTTTTCTCGCCGGTAAAGCTACGGCCACAATCTACTTATCTTCTTGATACTACACCGAATGCCATTAGTACGACACATAAAGGCGTTGCTGTTTTGCTGGTAGCTGATCCTGAGTCGAGTGCAACCTATAATACCAGTAAAATGGCGTATTCCGTGCGGCCATTTCAAGTTGCCTATTTTTCAGAGAATAAATGGGCACAAGCGCCAGCAGCCATGCTAAGTCCACTGATGGTTGAGACGCTGCAAGAGACAAAGCGCTATCATGCGGTGATTACGCCTGGTGTTTCTACTCGCTATGATTACGTGCTGCATACGCAATTAACCGAATTACAGCAAGATTTTACCGTCACACCCGCCGTTGTGCGCTTAACTGTTTCTGCTGAATTAATGTCCGTCAATACTCGTCGTGTTTTAGCTGCTAAGCAATTTGCCGTTATAGAATCAATGCGTTACAAAACACCT
>MGYG01000083.1 GCA_001801635.1 Gammaproteobacteria bacterium RIFCSPHIGHO2_12_FULL_43_28 | reverse complement strand
TAATGTCAGCGAGTGAGTCGATTAGGGCTTTGACCAGGGTAGTTTTGCCAGCACCGGATGGGGCTGCAATCACGTAAAGCGTGCCTTTCATTGCCATGATGTCAAATCCCTCCTTCTTCTTTCGCGTGGTGAATAATCTTATCGATAATAGCGCTGCTTGAGGTAGCTAGACTGTATTGACTAGCAACGATATGGACGTCGCCCCCGTAAGCGCGCACGATATCAGCGCCGACCACTTGATCTATCGTATAGTCACCGCCTTTGACCAAGACGTCTGGTTTAATCAGGGTTAATAAGCGTTCTGGGGTATCGTCAGCAAACGCAATCACCCAATCAACCACGCCAAGGCTTGCCAAGACTTTTTGCCGATGGTCAAGGTTATTGATAGGACGGCTTTTGCCTTTTGTCTTCTGGACTGATTCATCGGTATTGACGGCAACAATTAAATAATCACCCAATGCTTTTGCCATTTGTAGGCTGGTGACATGCCCAACGTGCAAAATATCAAAGCAGCCATTCGTGAAGACAACTTTCTTGCCCTCCGCTTTGGCCGCATCCACCGCTTGCTTTAGCTGTTCTTCATTAACAATCCCCGTTGCATTGCGATGGCCGGTGAGGGCAAATTGCAGCTCAGGCGAACTGACCGTGGCAGCACCCAGTTTGCAGACGGTAAGGCTTGCGGCAAGATTGGCGAGCGCAACTGCTTTAGTCAACGGGAGCCCAGCCGCGAGTGCTGTTCCAAGCGTTGCGATGACGGTATCGCCAGCGCCAGTGACATCCAGGACTTCACGCGCAACGGCGGGTAGGTGGAGGTGATGGTCGACTTCGATGAGCGTCATGCCCTGGTGACCGCGCGTGATGAGTAAGGCTTCAATCTGATGCGCCTTTAAGAGTGCTCGGCCCTTATCTAAAATGGCTTGCTCATTCGCACACGGCCCAACGACGGCTTCAAATTCCTTGAGATTTGGTGTGATGAGCGTCGCGTTTTGATAGAGGCTAAAATCTTGGCTTTTGGGATCAACCAGGACAGGAAGGCTCGCTTTGCGTGCCAGCTGAATAAAACGTTGTGGATCGCTCAATGTCCCTTTGTGGTAATCCGATAAAATAACAACATCCGCATTTTTAAGCTGTTGTTCGTAACGTGTTAATAAATCAGGGTGGGCTGGAATGAGGTTTTCTTCGAAATCAAGACGTATCAGCTGTTGCTGGCGGCTAATCACCCGCAGTTTGATGATGGTAGCAAGCGGTTTAAGAGCGATTAAATCATGGGTAACGAGCGCTGCGCTTAATTGATCTTTCAAGCGTTCGGCGGCTTCATCCTGGCCAGTGATGCCAAGTAAGCTAATGCTTGCACCGAGGGCTGCGATATTGAGTGCCACATTGGCTGCACCACCCGGGCGATTATCCATGTGATCTACCTTAACGATAGGCACAGGCGCCTCAGGCGAGATGCGGTTCGTTTCCCCAAACCAGTATCTATCCAGCATGATATCACCCACGACGAGCAGTTTCGCGCGGCTAAAGTCGGGTAATGCGGTAGGTAGATAGTCTTGCATGGCTGCTCAACATCATTAAAAAATTTGCCAGATTCTAGCACTTAAGGCGGGATCGAGCAAAATGTTTCCCTTGTTAATCAGCCAGACTTGCAATAAAGCACTCAATCCCGCAACATGTCGGTCTCATTGACCCAGAAACAGACGAGCTCTTCAGTGCGCTATTTGTATAGCTTTTTACTTTATCTTGCCATGCCTTATCTATTTCTCCGCATGCTATGGCGTTCGTATGGCGTAGGCCAGAGAGCTTATCGATTACGGTTAGGCGAGCGCTTGGGTTTTTATCCCTTTAAATTGCAGAAATCAATTTGGGTGCATTCAGTCTCAGTCGGCGAAACGATTGCCGCGATCCCATTGATTAAACGCCTTTTAGAAACGTATCCCGATTTGCCCATGGTCGTCACCACCATGACGCCAACCGGTGCTGCGCGAGTGAATGCAGCATTCGGTGATCGTGTGATACATGCTTATCTGCCCTATGATTTTAGGGATGCGGTGAGCCGCTTTTTTTCTGCCGTGAACCCAACGTTTGGTATCATTATGGAAACTGAATTATGGCCGAATCTGTTGGCTGTTTCCAGAAAACGAGAAATTCCTATTTATTTAATGAATGCGCGTTTATCTGCGCGCTCACAAAAGGGTTATGCGCGCATTGCTTCTTTGACACGCGAAATGTTACGCGGTATCACCATGATTGCTGCGCACGGTGAAAAAGACGCCGAACGTTTTATCGCACTTGGTGCTGATAAAGATAAAGTGATTGTCACGGGCAATCTTAAATTTGATTTGGAATTGCCCGGAAATTTAATGCAAGAGAGTGCTGCATTACGTAAACAACTAGGCGATGAACGATTTATTTGGGTGGCGGCAAGTACGCATGAGGGTGAAGAAGAAATGATGTTAGCAGCTCATCGACAAGTGTTAGCAGTGAATCCGGATGCATTACTCATTTTAGTGCCGCGTCATCCTGAGCGTTTTAAAGCCGTTGCAGCGTTAATTGAAACGAAACCGTTTGCAATGGCGAAGCGCAGTGATTTGGTTTTTGCAAAAAATGCATCTCTCTATTTGTGCGATACGATGGGTGAATTACTGTTAATGTACGCCGTTGCCGATGTTGCTTTTATTGGGGGTAGTTTGGTTGCACGCGGCGGACATAATATGATTGAAGCCGCAGCACTTGCAAAACCAATTGTCATTGGCCCTTCGTATTTTAATTTTTCGGAAATGAGCGATACACTTTTTCATGCCAACGGTATGCAAAAAATCACGGATGAAAAAACGCTCGCAGCCTTCTTAATTGAATTAATGCATGATCCAGCGCAACGCCAACAAATGGGTGTGCGTGCAGCAGACGTCGTAAAAGCAAACAAAGGTGCGCTGGATAGACAGTTAGCGTTGATTAGCATCGTAGGTGGATTACGACGCAATAAGCGTATCTAGATAATAAAGCGGTTTTACCTTGCTCGAATTAGCAAAATCTGCCGGTGAAATAAAACCAACTGGATTATAATCGACAGCCGCCTCAATCGATTGAAAACACGTGTAAACATATTCCGAACAAATAAATGTTTTTTGTGTTGGTGCATCACGTTGCTGGTTTGGCAAACCTAATGTATGCAAGCTAATACGGCTTGCAATGTGCGCGATTTCTTCTGAGTGATAAGGATAACCAAGTAAATCAATCGCGGTGCGTGATAATTTGGGAATATTTTTCTGCTTTATATCATCGTGTCTTGCTAACATCAAACGACCTGGGTACGGTTTGCCGGTGCCATTGTAATCGTTCACATAACTGCTGAGTGGAACGGTCCTGACACCGATACTTTCTACACTTTCTAATAACATAATACGATCGATTTGATCGAGACGTAAAATAAACGCAACGTGACTCCATACACTTTGCGTTGCTTTTTGAATGAGGTTGGAAAATACAAAATTACCAGAACAAAGTAAAAGATCGCCTGAGCGTATTTCGTGTCTTAATGCATTATAGTTTTTCTGCTGCAGTGTTGGGAAGTTTTCCATGTGGTTCATCTCCTCGCTGTGTCAACAATCTTTTTTTGATGTGCTGTAAATCAAAAAACGCTTTCTTTTTATCAATGGGGTTTCGTAATAAATAAGCAGGATGATAGGTTGTAATAAGCGGAATCTGCATTTTTCCATAAGCGTGGATTTTGTTGCGCAGGGTTTCAAGCGGTACTTTGGTTTGTAATAAATAATGTGCTGCGATTCTACCCAGCGCCACTAATAACATTGGTTGAATAAGTGCGATTTGTTGATCCAAAAAGGCCGTGCAAGTTTTTACTTCTAGCGGTAATGGATCGCGATTATTCGGTGGTCTACATTTTAAAACATTAGCGATATAAACGTCGTTTCGTTCAAAGCCAATACTTTTTAACATACTTCCTAGCAACTGGCCCGCACGACCGACAAACGGCTCACCTTGTTGATCTTCATGAAAACCTGGCGCTTCACCAATCAACATGAGTTTTGCGGTTTCACTGCCCACCCCAAATACGGTTTGCATGCGTTGCGTGTGTAATTCACAAGCAGTACACGCAGCCACTTTCGTACGCAGCGGCGCTAATTTATCAGCCATGTGTGCTGATGGCATACTGATAGGCGGCTCGGCATTTCTCTGCTGCCAGGCAATGATGCCGAGTTCGCGGCAATAAATGGAATGTAGGTCATTCATCGTGAATACTCTGCCAGGGTAAAAGGATTTTATTGTGGCGTTGCGGCGATCAAGATGCAAGCGTGTTTATTTCGTCTGCTGATAAGGATAATAAGCTGGTGTCCAAGATAACTTCTTGATGGCTTCTTTTAAATCAACCTGATCAGGTAGTTGCGATAATCCTTCTTCACGCGCCGCTTTCGCCACGGCGAGGGCGACATTAAGGCTCACCATCCGCGTTTCAGATAATTTAGGTAATAAGGGAGCCATTTTGTCCTGTTTTGTTGGTGAGCAATCCGTTAACGCATTCGCAGCAGCCCACAACATATTCTCACTTAACCGTTTGGCTTTGGCGGCGATGACACCAAGGCCAATACCTGGGAAAGCAAGCGCGTTATTACTTTGGGCGATACGATGCCACTTGTTGTCATGGAAAACATTCGCGAAGGGGCTGCCCGTGGCGATAATGGCTTTCCCATTCGTCCAATTCATTAAATCTTCCGGATTCGCTTCAGCGAGTGAAGTTGGATTTGAAAGCGGCATGATGATGGGCCGTTCAACCTGATTTGCCATGAGTTTAACGATTTCTTCATTAAAGGCACCCGCTGCGGTCGAGCAGCCAATGAGAATCGTTGGTTTTGCATTTTTAATAACATCGTAAAGACAGATTTGATTAGCATCACGAATTTCCCAATCGGCGATATCCGCGTGATCGCGCGCGTAGGGTGCTTGAAATGGCGGTAAATCGCCATTTTTTAGTAACAAGCCAGCTTTATCCAGCACAAAAAAGCGTGATCGCGCTTCAGCTTCGCTTAATCCTTCACGCCGCATCGCATCCAGAATGTAGTCACAAATACCAACCCCAGCCGTTCCTGCACCCATCATCACGACACGATGATCACGTAATTGGAGGGAGCTTGCATGAACGCCCGCCAGTATGCAGGCAAGTGCGACGACACCCGTTGCCTGGCGGTCACCGTTGATGGTGCAAATTTTATCTTGATACTGCGTTAGAATGCGTTTTGCGTTATCGCGTCCCATATCTTCCCAATGCAGATAAACACCGGGAAATTTTTTGGTGATGGTGGTCACAAACGTGTCGATGAAATCGAGATACGCTTGACCTGAAATGCGCTCGTGGCGCCAGCCAAGATACATAGGATCATTCAAAAGATGGGAGTTGTTGGTGCCGACATCAAGTTGGATAGGCAGCACACGGTGTGGGTCAATGCCGCCACAGAGGGTGTATACCATGAGTTTGGCGATCGCAATATTGATCCCGCCAATGCCTTGGTCACCAATGCCAAGCACTGCTTCACCGTCGGTGACAACACTTAAGTCAACATCAGGCGGCAGGCGATTATCCAGAATACGATCAATCTGGTTTCTATCTTCGTAACTGATGTAAAGCCCCTTTGCCTTACGGTGTTCCGAGCTAAAGCGCTGGACGGCTTCACCCACGGTTGGTGTGTAGAGAATGGGCAGCATTTCTTCTAAATGCTGGCTGGCAAGCTTGTAAAACAGGGTTTCGTTGTAATCGTGCAATACATTTAAGTATATGTTTTTACCTAAATTAGTGTGGTGCTCGTGGTATTGGATATACATGCGCGCCACTTGTTGATCAAGCGTTTCAACCTGATGGGGGAGCAGTCCGGTCAAGCCAAATAGCTCACGCTCTTTCGTAGTGAAGGCGCAGCCCTTATTTAATTTAGGGCTATCTAGCAAATACTGGCCGGTCAAATTTGTCTCAATGTGATGAATATCACCGGCTTCATTTTTAATTATTTTAAATTCAAACATAGAGATAGGCTCACTGTACTCGTTTTGTGGATGTTTATTTGTATTATTATAACTTATAATGACAACAAATTAGCAGCGGTTCCCATTCTACTGTGGCTTATGACGAGGGTGAGAGAATATTAGCATGAGAAATATTGCCGTTTATGCCGGTACATTTGATCCCATCACCTTTGGTCACGTGGATGTTGTTGAACGCGCCGCAAAGCTTTTTGATGAAGTGATTGTTGCAATAGCGGTAAATAAAAATAAATCGCCCCTGTTTTCGTTGGAAGAACGGGTTGATTTGACGAAGGCGGTGTTGAGTCGTTTTCCCAATGTGAAAGTGAGTGGATTTGAATCCTTGCTGCTGCAATTTGCAAAAGAGCAGGGCGCCAACATATTGTTGCGCGGTGTTCGCGCGGTCGCAGATTTTGATTATGAATTTCAATTAGCGAGCATGAATCGCTATTTAAATCCTGCGATTGAAACTATGTTTTTAATGCCATCAGAAAAATATATGTATATTTCTTCAAGCTTGGTGCGTGAAATCGCAACGCTTTTTGGCGATGTCACCGGATTCGTGCCACCGCTTGTGGTGGATGCGCTGAACAAAAAAATAAAAAAATAAGATTAAGGTGGGTGGTGTATGTCGCTGATAATTACCGATGAATGCATAAATTGCGATGTGTGTGAACCCGCTTGCCCGAACAATGCGATTTATCAGGGTGAGATGATTTATGAAATTCATCCGAGTCAATGCACAGAATGCATCGGGCATTTTGCTAAACCGCAATGCGTTGCAATTTGTCCTGTCGATTGCATTATCAAAGATCCTAATCATCCGGAAACTGAAGCAGAACTTATGGATAAATATAAACGGTTGACGGGTGGAGAAGGGTGATTCCACTTTTTTCGCAGCACATTATTTCGAATAAGAAGACGCTGGTTTTATGTGATCAGGATGCAGCGGACGTAATTTAGTATTATTCAGCCATGCATTAATCGCGCGTAAATCATCAAAACTTAATGTGCCAGCGGCTTGCTTGAGTGCCAGGATATTATTGACATAAGCATAACGATCGGTGGCATACTGCGTTTGTGCTTGAAATAATTTTTCGCGTTGATTTAACACATCAACAAGTGTGGTGGTACCCACTTGATAACTTGCTTCCATTCCTTGCAATGAGCTGATGTTTGATTTAATCGCTTGTTGATCAGCCCTCACCTGACTAATCCCCGCAATTACATTATTGTAACTTTGACGCGTGCTATTAATTGTATTGCGAATGCTTTGCTCTAATTGCTTTTCAGCGGCTTGATAATTGTAACTCGCTTGATTGGTTGCTGCCGCGACACCGCCACCTGAAAAGAGCGGCACGTTAATATTTAATGTAACGGAGCGATTGGTTTCAGTACCTGGACCACCGCGAGAAGTCAGCGCAACATAACTATTGATGTTATTCTCATAAAGTCGATTGACCGTGCCCTGCACATTCACAGTAGGTAAGTGTCCAGCAAATTGTTGTCTGATGGTTTGTCTTGCCGCATCAACTGAATATTGAGATGCCTTAATTGACCAGTTTTGCCGCTCGGCTTTCATGACCCAGGTATCCACATTTGCCGGATTAGGGGTAATTAGTGGAAATGCTTCGCTTAATTGCGAAAGCACGGGATAATACTGACCAGTAATAACGCGCAAGTTTTCTCTATCATTCGCAAGCGTTGCTTCTGCGGCAATATAAGCTGCAACGGCTGATTCATAAGAAGCTTCTGCAGTATAAACCTCAGTCAGGGTTTTAAGACCGACATCGTATTGTTGCTTCACTTGATCTAATTGCTGGGCAAAAGCGCGTTTTGAGGCTTCGCTATAATTGAGATTATCTTCATCACGTAAGACGGCAAAATAAGCAGACGAGACGCGGATCATTAACGTTTGTAAGGCAGCATTCAAGGTGGCGTCCGCGCTTTTTGAAGTAGCAACCGCCCCTTTTACTTGGGAGAATTTGGCAAAATCAAAAACGGTTTGCGAAATATTGAGCGATAATGAATAAGCCCGTTCAGTGTTATTGCGCGGCGTTAAAGGTGCACCCGTTGAGGCATCCACTTGCAAGTTGGTTCCGGCAAAACCCTGGCGCGTGATGCTTGGTATCGCTTGCGCGTTGATATTGGGGAAGAGGGATGCAATGCTAATGGGCACGTTTTCTTTGGTCGCTAAGCTCTGGTCGATGGCTTCTTGATACACGGGATCGCTGGTTAGTGCTTGCTGGTAAACGTCTACCAAATTAGCTGACCAGGCTGGGATCGAGCAGCACGCTAAGCCAATAGAAAAAAGTATTTTTGTCAGCCATTCCCGCTGAAGAGCGCGGGAAGGCTTCCTTGTTTTGATGCTACGCAAAAAACAAGTTTCTGCTTGCACCCAAGGGGGAGAATCGCGATTCTCCCCCTTGGGAATCCCCCATCGCGTAAGGTTCAGCGGGAACCGCTGCATTTTCGATGACATCGTTAACCGACCCCCATGCAGATAAACCATCTCGTTTTGTTTCAAATTGTTATGAAAAGACCACTGATTAATCTGAACAAGATAAGGCCTTTACCCATTTAAAGCAAGCAGTACGAGGGTTTCGTGCCCCCTCGCTTTAAGTGGTCACACCCTTTAATAACGCATCGAGCAGCGCCGCAAATCTGCCGGGATTTTCGATGATAGGTTGATTGACGAGGATGCTGCCATCCTGGTTTTTAGTGATGGGGACGATGGCCGTTTTGCTTTTCACGGCACTGGCTGCGAAAGCAAAGAAGGGTGATTCCGCTTCATCCCGTTTTTGCGGCAGTGCTTTTTCATGCGTTGTGAGCGTCTTGCTCGTATTTAACCTTGCCCAGAGATTCGTAAGATAGACAGCCACTTTTTTCTCATCCATGTCGAGTCCGCCCTGCGGCCAATCTTCGTAGTGAGCAGCCGTCCAAGGCATTTTCCATTTGAGGTAAGGGTAGCTTGGCGCTGAAATGGCGCGTTCACCGTAGCCTGCTAGATATGTCACGGACGTCCCCCAGATAATTTGGTCCCTAGTGTATTGGTCTTTACCCATGCGATGATAAATCGCTAGCAAATCACTGAGCGGTACCCACCACGTGATAGGATGCGTGAACCATTGGTTTTTATCGATGTTTAGTAATAAGTCGATGCCTGCATCGCCGTAATGGTGCGCCTTGTTCCAATCGCCATCAAAATCTTTTTCTTTACTGACATTGTAAAACGTCCAATGCATGATGATATCCGAGACGCTATGCACTGCGCAGCCAAAAAGAAAGGCGACTAATTTTGGATTGCTCACGGCGGGATTTTGGTATTTTTCTTTTATATAATCCGCAAATGTGTAGATGAAGGGATTCCAATGGGAATCTTCACCGTACAAATTAGGACGAACATAACCTGAATCAGGATAATAAGCGCCAGCAAGATAGGCTTCTTTATTATTTTCAAGTAACAGTCGAAGTGATTTATCTGGCAATAAGGCGATGGTTTTTTCAGCAACGTACATATGGCTCATGCCGCCGCCCGCGTATGCTGTTGTGATGAGAGACAGTAATAAAAAGAAGAGGTATAAAGAATGCTTTTTCATTTGGATTATCCTATAGTATTTCAGAAAAATAATTTGGCAATTATTGATAGATTGCCACGCCCGCAAAGAACGCAGGCTCGCAATGACGCGTGAGTAGTTATAGTTAATATATATTAAGCAGGCTTTTACCTGAAGGGTGTTTATGAAAATTTGGAAAACAAAAATTGATATAGAACTGGTGACGGAGCGTGCTAAAAACTCCATGTCCGAGTTTTTGGGCATCGAATTTATTGAAGTCAGCGACAATTATCTCAGCGCGCGTATGTCAGTTGATCACCGCACCAAACAGCCGCTTGGCATCATGCATGGTGGCGCTTCGTGTGTTTTAGCAGAAACCATCGGCAGTACGGCCGCGCAATATTGTGTCGATTTTGCGACGGAATATTGCGTTGGTTTAGATATTAATACCAACCATATTCGTGCTGCGCGCAGTGGTTTTGTGATTGGCAAAGCATCGCCTTATCATCTGGGGCAATCCACACAAGTCTGGCACATTGAAATAACGGATGAAGAAAATCGATTGGTTTCCGTTAATCGCTTAACGATGGCGGTGTTAAAGCGCAAGCAAGTTTAATAGCTGCAAATAAACTGCCGGCGTTTGCCTTTTCGGTGCCAGCCGCATCAAGCGCCGTGCCATGATCAACTGACGTTCGAATGAAAGGCAGACCGAGTGTCACATTCACCGCTCGATCAAAACCAATATGTTTGATGAGCGGTAGTGCCTGGTCATGATACATGGCAAGCACGCCATCAGCATGTTGCAAAAACGTCGGTGTGAAAAGTGTGTCTGCAGCAAGCGGCCCAAACACATTAAATTCTTGTTCACGCAGGCTCGCAACAAAGGGCGCAATAATATTGATTTCCTCTTGTCCCAAATAGCCGCTTTCGCCAGCGTGTGGATTTAATCCCGCGACTAAAATGCGTGGTGAGGCAATGCCAAACTGTTGGCGCAAACCTTCGTGAAACACGGTAAAAACAGCGGTAAGCCGTTCTTTGGTGATTGCGTTTGGGACATCCTTAAGCGGTAGGTGGATGGTTGCGAGTGCTACTTTTAAATCATCCACAACGAACAACATAACGGTTTTCTGGACCTTCGCCATTTCTGCAAAAAATTCAGTGTGTCCCGTAAATGAAATGCCCGCTTCATTGATAATACTTTTTTGCACGGGGCCTGTGACAAGTGCGTGTGCTTTATGTTGAAGACAAAGTGAAGCGGCTTCTTTAAGTGTATTGATCACGTAGGCGGCGTTGCGAATATTGAGCTTACCGGGAATCGCGCTTTCATCGATCGGAACGGTTCGTATTTTAAGTGTGCTCATTTCATGCGGTGCAGCAGGGCCGTCAAGATTGCACTCAATTAAACGCAGCGGCAAACCGATTAGTTTTGCGCGTTCAGTGAGTAAGCCTGGATCCGCTATCGCAATCAATTCATGCGGCCAGGGTTTTTGTGCGGCTTGAATCACAATATCAGGGCCAATGCCGGCCGGTTCACCAGGGGTTAGCAGAATACGTTTGACGTGGACTTCTTTATTCATCAGGAGACATCTGTTTTAATGAAGGATTGGCTGCGTAATTTTGACATCCAGTTTTGAATGGCTTCATCGAACTTTTGTTGTAACAACAGATTTTCAACTTGTTTACGATCGGGTGTTTTTTCTTCGCTTTTTGCCATCCGTTCCGCTGATAAGCGGATAATATGAAACCCATTCGGTGTTTGAATCGGTCCTGCAATTTCCTTAGCTTTCATGTGTGCTACTTGTTCGGTGAAAGCGGACGGAATTTCAGGTAATTTGCGCCAGCCCAGATCGCCGCCCTGCAATGCAACACTGCCGCTTGATTCTGATTGAGCAATCGCATTAAAACTTTCTTTGCCTTGTTTTACTTTGGCAAGAATGGCTTGCGCTTTATTTTTTGCCGCCATGATTTCTTCAGATGAAGGCGTATCTGAGAGTGGAATGAGAATATCTTCTAGTCGATATTCTTTTGAGCCATTACTTTGCCAACTCTTCGATTGCATAAAACGCGTCACTTCTTCTGGTGTGATCGTGACGTGGCTGACGACTTCTTGTTGTTGCAGTTTTTGCAGCAGGATTTGATCGTGTAGTTCACTGCGATATTCTGCGGTCGTCATGCCTTCCTGGTTCACACGGGAAAGCAAGAGATCAACTGACAGATTGTTTTGATTGGCAATGCGTTCTAGCGCGTCATTGACTTCTTGATCAGTGACATTGACACCAGATTGACTCGCCATTTGTAATTGTAATTTTTTATTGATGAGTTGATCTAGCACTTGTTTGCGTAAGGCTTTTTCTTCCGGCATGGGTGTTGTTTGTTGACTGAGTTGTATTTTGATAATCATCAATGCTTTTTTAAATTCAGATTGTGTAATGACATCCTCGTTGACAACCGCAACAATTTCATCAAGCGGCTGTTCGCTCGAGTGCGCATAACTTGTGATGCAGCAGAGTGTGCTTGCCATCATGGCTAATCCAATGATTAGTTTTTTCATTTAAAATTCCTGCCCAAATTGTGTATTGTAGCCTGATATGGTACTCAGGAGACCGTTAGGATTGCCGGAGCCAATGTTGCCTAACCCCTTGAGAGCGAATTGCACATAATATTCGCTGTTATATTGGGGCGTGTTATCGCCATCGAGCGAGGTAAAGGTACGTCCCCCCACCATGCGCATGGCCCAACAACAGGTGTCGTATTGTACCCCATAGAGTAAGTTCTGAAAATGATTTGATGCCCAGTCGTGGCTTAAGCGGCCAACCAGATTTAAATCACGAATAAAGGGCGCTGGCAAGCTAAACGAGATATCCGTTACTTTCAAATTATTCTGGGAGTTATTAGTGCTGATACCGGAAAAGGGATTCCCATTGCGGGCATAATTATAGCCCAGGTTAATAATATGCGTATCATCGGTTTGGTAGTGAATACCGGCCGTGGCATTATCAATTTGTTTGCTGACAGGGTTCCAGAGTGCATTCGTAGAAATGCGCCAGTCATTGCGTACGTGGTAATCGATGACACCGGAGACGGGTGATAAACGCCGCTTATTTTCCGGGTTGAATGGATTATCGGTGCAAGAAGTATTATTACACATCGTCACACGTCGATTGGAAAAATAAAGAATATCACCAACACCAAGTCGAACTTTTTCTAAGCCTGAACGTTGGTCAATTAAACGAGTCGTCATCCCGACGCCAATTTGATTCGCATCACCAATGCGATCAATACCGCTAAACCGATTATAATTAAAGATTTGATCGTAACTGAGTGTATTCACGGTTGTATCAAAGAGTGGAATGCTTGCCTGGTTACGATAGGGAATATACGTGTAATAAGCCTGTGGTTCGAGTGTTTGTCTAAAAGGATGATGAAACCACGTCATATCACGGCTGAGCGCAAGACCTGAGGCAATATCAAAAATAGGTAAAGTACGACGTTTGCTACCAGGGGTATTGGTCGGTTGCGTTTGCGTCAATTGGTATTGTGTCATTGCCAATTGAAAGCGCGGATTAATAAAAAAGAATGGCCAATTTAAAGGTAAACTAAGCCCTGGTTGTAGGTTAAGCCGATTACCAACGGGTTGATTCACGGAGGCGCCAGGTGTTTTTAATAGGCCAAAGTGGGTGATTTCATTATTGATAAAATAATCAAGACCAAAGAATTGGTCAGGGTAATCACCGTTTAAAATGAGTTGAGGTAAACGGCGATATTGATTCGTCACCGGTGGTCTATCGATGGGGTGTAATGCTTGGTAACTTTGCAAACGCAAGGTTGAATTCCAATGCTCACTTTTGAAATAGAGATCACCTTCTTGCAGTAACTGGTTTTCAGTGATCTCACGCAAATTACCAAAATCTTCCATGTAATAGTCATCACTTGCGTGATTTAAATCAATATACGTTGACCAGTTGGAATTAAACTGGGAATCATCACGCCATATAAAACTATTTCGTGTTGGACTTGCATTCTCCAAACGATTTAACTCTGCTTGAATAATTTCTGTGGTATTGCCAGTGATGTTGACGTAGTTGTTTATATTTCCCGGTGCTTTCGCTTGAAAATCCCGAAAAGCACGGTCATTCGGTAGTACGTCAAACTTCATGGTGCCGCTACCTTTGTGTGTCAGGTATCTTAAATAATCAACGAATTGAAATCCACGCAAGCTGAGATAGCCTGGCGTGATGGTCATGTCGTCATTTGGTGCCATGTTCCAGTAGAATGGCGTTTGTAAATAGCCCCCCCACTTTTTGCTATGACCGATTACTGGCCAGAGAAAACCACTTTTACGTTGTCTATCAATGGAAAAATTAATATAGGGAAAATAAAAAATCGGAATATTTTTAACGACGATGCGCGCGTCGGTTGCATAGCCGCGTCCTGTATTTTTATCGAGTACAATATGTCCTGCTTTCACTTGCCACACTGGATCGGTTGGTGGACAAGTGCTGAAAGTGGTTTTATCAAATTCGTAGACGCGTGGTTCTGTTTGTGAAAATTCATTGGCACTTCCAAAGGCAGAGAGTGTCGTAATTTTACGATCGTGTTGTTTTTCTTCGGAAGTAACTTTTGGACCCGCTACTTCATGTCCATTTAAGGTGGTGCGATAGAGGATGTCGTGCAGGGACTTTGTTTTAGTCACTAAATGATAGCGGCCTTCTTTAGCGATGACTAAGGTGTTTGGTTCTTGTAAATGCACATTGCCAATGAGATCAATAATACTCAATTTGCCCGTTTCGGCTTCGCGATAGAGAAAGCCTTGGTTGGCCGTTAGTTGTTGGCCTTGATGTCTGATAGTGAGGCTTTCTAATTCAGACGTTCCACTGCCTCGGTATAAGCCTTGGTTGCCAGTGATTTCAATGGCATTTGGTTTATCCGCATCCGCAGGGTAGATGAAAGGACCTTCGAGGTAGTACCCGCCGCAACTATTTTCACCGCTATTTATCCAGCCTAGCTGGTTCGCAATATCGGCGGTGGCAAGCGATGAGGTGTCTGCTGTCATGGCGCTATAGGCATTGCTGTGCGCGAGGCAATACGTAAAAATAAGCATTAAACTGAGCAATTTTCTTGCAGACATTTTATTGTCCCTAAGCTATAGTTTCCGTCTATTATCGGAAGTGGGCATCTTTTGGGGCAGGTAAGTGTAACGAAAAGGTTCTACTAATGGAATCCATAGACGTACGAAAAAGCGCTTTAATTGATTGGCTGAGACAGCTTGGCAATTTGCCCGTTTTTCGTTTGGAAACAATGGTTGGCGATGCAAGCATGCGGCGTTATTTTCGGGTCTACACCCCGCGGCAAAGCTTTGTGGCGATGGATGCAAAGCCGCCACAAGAAAATTGTGTTCCGTTTGTTGCTATTGCAAAAGCACTTTCGCGCGCGGGCCTGAATGCACCAGCGATCATCGCGGCTGATATTCCACAAGGATTTTTACTCTTGACCGATTTTGGTCATACCACTTTTCAGAATGCATTAAACGAGGAAAATGCCGCGTTATTATATTCAAAAGCCTTAAAAGCACTGCTCGTTTTACAACAACCTCACCAAGTAGATGGTTGGCAAGTGCCGCCGTTTACGGCTGACTGGATGTGGAAAGAATGGGCATGGCATAAAGAATGGTTTCTTGAGAAGTGGTTAAAAATACAATTAACGGAAGCACAAGAGAAGGCACTCGATGGAAATTATGCGGCAATTGTCGATCTCTGTGTCGCTCAGCCACAAGTCTTTATGCATCGCGATTTTCATTCAGCGAATCTCATGTTGTTGCCGCAAAATGAAGTAGGTATTTTAGATTTTCAAGATGCCTTTATAGGGCCTTTGACTTATGATCTTGCTTCTTTATTGCGTGATGCATATGTCGCATGGCCAAAAGAAGCCGTCACTGAATGGGCGCTTTTTTATTTTAATGAATTGCAACAATCGGGCGCATTAAAATCTGTTTCATCAACGACCTTTTTGCGTTGGTTTGATTTCATGAGTATGCAGCGGCATTTAAAAGCACTCATGACATTTTCAAGAAAAGCGGTGCGTGATCATGAGCCGCGTTATCTTCAGCATGTGCCGCGCACCATGCAATATCTCGTCGATGAAAGTAGTCATTATGCTGAAACAAAAGCATTACATACGCTTCTGGTGCAAAAAGTATTGCCCGCATTAAAAGGAGTGAACCTTGCATGCGCGCTATGATTTTAGCAGCGGGACGTGGTGAACGCATGGGTGTGCTGACTGCAAAAACCCCTAAACCATTGCTGAAAGTAGGCCAGCATTATTTAATTGAATATGCATTGTCTAATCTAAAACGCGCAGGTGTGATAGAAATAGTGATTAACATTGCTTATCACGCGACGCTTATCAAAAATGCATTGGGTGATGGTCGCCGCTATGGCTTAACCATTCATTATTCTGAAGAAGAAAATCGCTTGGAAACAGGCGGTGGTATTTTTAAAGCGTTGCCATTACTGGGCGATGAACCGTTTTTAGTGATGAGCAGTGATATTATCACGCATTATCCACTTGAAAAATTACCAAGACAATTGACAGGGCTTGCACATTTGGTCATGATTGCAAATCCCTCCTACCATCCCAATGGCGATTTTGGTTTGCGTGATGGCATTATTGATCAGTCCGCCAAACCGACGTTTACCTTTGCTAATATTGGTGTTTATCATCCTGACTTATTTTCAAATTGCAAACCAGGTTATTTCCCGCTAAAAGACGTGCTTTTGCCTGCTATTTCCGACGGTCGTGTGACAGGTGAAATGTATGCGGGTAGTTGGTATAACGTCGGCACCCCGGCTGATTTGCAAGTGGTTAGCACTACTGTCATGCCAGCGTGCTTTTAGCCATTGATGTCATGCCAGCGTGCTTTTAGCCATTGATGTCATGCCAGCGTGCTTTTAGCTGGCATCTAGGTTTAATGCCCAAGCTAGATGCCAGCTAAAAACACGCTGGCATGACATTCTATTTGGTTGTTTTATAGTTGTAATGCCTAAACTAGATGCTAAAAGCACGCTGGC
>MGYG01000082.1:25727-53498 GCA_001801635.1 Gammaproteobacteria bacterium RIFCSPHIGHO2_12_FULL_43_28 | reverse complement strand
GATGTTTGATGTTTAACATGAGCACCTCTTCTGTATACCTTCTTCCTTATTATGTACTTTCTTTACCAATTTATCAAGTAGACTCAACAGGCAGACTCAACTGGCAAATTCATAACCACTTGATTAATATGGCGCTCCCTACGAGATTCGAACTCGTGTTACCGCCGTGAGAGGGCGACGTCCTAACCGCTAGACGAAGGGAGCGTACTTCTTTTGAGGCTTGTGACGATAGGCCTTTCTGTCATCGTAAAACACGCCTCTCTCTGACAACGTTCTTACGCCAAATAAAAATCCAATGTTTTATGCAATCCTGTCATCACATCGACTTTTGGTTCGAAAGCAAGATGCTCTTTTGCCTGACGAATGGAAGGTACACGTAAGGAAACATCTTGATAACCTTCGCCGTAATATTCTTTTGCATCAACCTCAATTAATTTTACCTTCTTTGCCTGCTCAGCATAATCAGGATAATTTTCGGTGATTAGTTGGATTAAGGTTTCTGCAAGCTGGCGAATAGAAATATTTTCCGTTGGATTGCCGATATTAAAAATTTTATTTTTCGCGCAATTATTTTTATTTTCGATAATTTTCAACAGCGCATCGATACCATCGCCGATATATGTAAAGCAACGCTGCTGCGCACCCCCGTCCACCAGAGTAATTTCTTCACCACGCAAAATATTTCCGATAAATTGCGTTAATACGCGTGAGCCGCCTGGCTTTGGGTTGAAGACATCATCAAGACGCGGGCCATACCAATTAAACGGACGAAATAAGGTGTAAGACAATCCTTTATGTTTCCCATAAGCATAGATTAAGCGATCAATTAATTGTTTAGAGGTTGAATAAATCCAGCGTTCTTTATGAATGGGGCCTGTGACTAAATGACTTTTCTCTTCATCGAATTCACTATCTTCACACATACCATATACTTCTGAGGTGGATGGGAATACGACGCGCTTATTATATTTAACGCATAAACGGATAACGTTTAAATTCGCCTCGAAATCAAGCTCAAATACTCTTAACGGATTTTGCACGTACGTCGCAGGCGTTGCGACAGCAACAAGTGGGAGCACCACATCAGACGTTTTTACGGCTTCTTCTATCCAAGCCGGTTCTTGAGTGATATCACCACGCTTAAATTCAAAACGCGGATTGTCGAGATGCGCTTCGATTTTATCTTGCGCTAAATCCATGGCTTTTATATGCCAATCTGTTTTAGCAAGCATTGCTTCACTTAAATGACTACCAATAAAACCATTCACGCCTAAAATTAAAACACGCATTTCACACCCTCATTTTATTGTAACTACTCACACGTCATTGCGAGCCCGCGCTTTCTGCGGGCGCGGCAACCCAGTTTTCAGCCGCTATGTGGATTGCTTCGGCCAAACGCTTCGCGGCCTCGCAATGACGGTGCGTAGTTACATTTTATTTAACATACTAATTAAAAATGCTATACATCACATCTAATACACGATCATGATCTGCATCTGTCATATCAGGAAAGAGCGGCAAACTGACGATACGTTCACTGACATCTTCCGCCTTTGGAAAATCACCTAAATTAAAACCAAACGCTTGTCGATAATAAGGATGCAAATGAATGGCACGGTAATGAAATCCGGTGCCAATATTATTTTCTTTCATCGCCAACATAAATTCATCGCGATTCATTCCTGCCGCCTCTTCGTTGATTAATGGTGTGTAAAGATGCCACGCGTGTAAATGCGGATAAAGCGGCGTCTTTGGCAACGTCCACTCACGCCAATCTGACAAGGCTTCTTGATAACGATTCGCAAGTTCACTGCGTCTTGCAATAAAACCATCTAATTCTCTTAATTGATGAATGCCCAATGCTGCTTGAATATCCGTCATGTTTGATTTAAATCCTGGCAACACAATGTCGTAATCTTGACTACCGCCTTTGCCGTAACGATTCCACGCTTGCCTATCAATTCCATGAAAACGCAAACGCTCGATTTGTTCAGCAAGTGCTGCATCACGTGTCACCACACAACCGCCTTCGCCGGTTGTCATATTTTTATTGGGATGAAAACTAAATACCTGGGTATCACCAAAGCTGCCTATCCGTTTACCTTTGTATTCCGTACCGATGGCATGTGCGGCATCTTCCAAGACGCGCAAACCGTGACGATTAGCAATTTCATAAAGAGGATCAAGATCAACCGGCAATCCAGCAAAATGCACTGGCAAAATCGCGCGCGTATGCGGTGTAATAGCGGCTTCAATCAAACTAACATCCATATTAAGCGTGCCGGGTTCGATATCAACCAACACCGGCTTAGCCCCTGCAAGTACAATACAATTTAAGGTGGCGGCAAAGGTGAGCGGTGTTGTTATCACTTCATCGCCCGGCTCAAGACCCATCGCCAATAAGGCAAAATGTAAACCGGCGGTGGCAGACATGAGCGGCAATACGCGCATATCTTTTGCTGGCGGCGCTTCCAACCCATCCCCTTTTGGGGCGAAGTAGGTTTTTAAGGCGTCGGTAAATTGGGTGACTCGTGGACCTGTCGCCAACCATCCGCTCTTTAAGCAGGCGACGACTTCATCAATGGCTTCCTGACTAATGGAAGGGCGCGAAAAGGGCAAAAATTCATCGGACATGGTTAATACTCACTAATGGCTTTGGGCGACTAAATAGACGCCTGCAATGATGATAAAAATACCGAACATACGCATCGACGTTAATGGTTCCCCAAAAAGGTAATAGGCTGCGACGGCATTCACAATATACCCAATGCTTAACATGGGATAGGCAAAGCTGACCTGGACGCGGGAGAGGACCAAAAGCCAAACGGCCACGCTCACTACATACAGGGTCAAACCCGTCATAATAGGAAAATTCCCCATTACTTTCAATCCGATAGGCATCGCATTCGCTAGCGTGAAATCAAATTGACCAATTTGAGTCATGCCTGCTTTTAGCATGAGCTGCGCGCCGGCATTTAATAAAACTCCGAGCAAAATTAAGGCAAATATCATCATCCGTCTTATCTCCCAACTGAAGCTATGCATCATACAAAATTTTCAGCCATTTTACACACATTGCGAGAAATTAGGTTATACTGTCCCGCCCTTTCATAACGTTTTTGTGAGGTACCATCATGATATTAATCGGTAACAAAGCCCCTGATTTTACCACCGCTGCGGTGATGCAAGACGGTCAAATCAAGAATGAGTTCACGCTGTCCAAAGAAATTAATGGTAAATACGGTATTTTATTCTTCTACCCACTCGATTTTACCTTTGTCTGCCCCTCTGAATTAATTGCGGTTGACAATCGCATTGATGAGTTCAAGGCACGCAATACGCTCATCATGGGTATTTCCATTGACTCACAATATACCCATAGCGCATGGCGCAATACGCCGGTTGCAAACGGCGGGATCGGTCAAATCCGCTACCCACTGCTTGCAGACATCGATCATCAAATTTGCCAAACCTATGGTGTTGAACACCCTACGGCGCACGTTGCCTTACGCGGTGCAATTATCATTGATAAACAAGGCGTTGTGCGTTCACAAATCATCAATGACTTGCCACTTGGCCGTAACATAGACGAATTATTGCGCTTGATTGATGCGCTTGAATTCCATGAAAAGCATGGCGAAGTTTGCCCCGCTAACTGGACCAAAGGCAAAACAGGCATCAAGCCAACGTCTGAAGGTATTGCAAGCTATCTTGCCAAAGAAGCGGCTCAGCTTTAATCGCAAAAATGAGATACGCCGCTATCCTGTATAAGTTCGGTTAACCCGTTCGCGCTGAGGAGGCGCGCTCTTTGCGCCGTCTCGAAGCGTGAACAACCCGTCACCACTCACCCCTCGAGATGCGTGCTTTGCACGCTCCTCGGGGCGAACGGTGACGGGTTAACCGGAACCTATACGCGCTATCCTAGGGGTGGCGGTTGTCTTCTCACTGCGGCCCCCTCAATCCCATCGATTCACGATATAACAAAACAATTCCGCCGTTCGCTCCGCATCGTAACTTGCTGCGTGTGCTTTTTGAATATCAAACGGGATTTTCGCGCGTCTTGCAGCTCTCGCAAGCACGGTTTCACCCAATGCCACCGCGGATAGCGAAGCCGTATCAAAGGTGGTAAAGGTATGCAATGGAATCTGTTTGATCCCGGCGCGTTTTGCCGCTTCCAAGATAAAACTTAAATCAAACCAGGCATTATGCCCAACCAGCACGGCCCGATAGCAGCCAGACTTTTCCAATGCTTCCCGCACCAAGGAAAATAAACGCGAAAGCGCCTGTCCTTCAGGGATGGCAAAACGCAGCGGATGAAAAGGATCGATGCCGGTAATGGCCAAGGCTTGCTGATCGAGCCTCGCGCCAACAAAAGGCTCCACATGATAGGCCACGGTTTGATCACGCTGCAACCCACCTTCTTCATCGGCTTTCAGGGTAACGAGTGCCACTTCAAGCAAGGCGTCCGTTGCTGGAATGAGCCCGGATGTCTCAACATCCACCACGACCGGCAGGAGGCCGCGAAATCGGCGCGTCAATATATTTGATTTATAATTCATTTCTTCTCTAGTCAAATGCTTGATTTTTACTACAATAGTGTCAGGGTTTTGTTATCCTGCCCTTCTCGGCTCTACCCTCTCGGCATAGGCCAGATGACAGCAATCGTTATAGTTATAACGGTGGCGACCAGGAACCAACTTAAAGAGTGAGAGTATTATGCTAACAACTACATCCTTACCTAGTAGCAATCCGCTGCGCGATGATATCACAAAAGCTTATCGAATGGATGAGACAACCTGCCTAAATCGCCTTCTGACCGAGGCAACATTGCAGAGAGAAAGCCTCGCCCATATTGCAGAAGCGGCAAAACAACTGGTCGAGGAAACCCGCGAGCAGAAAAAGCGTCAAGGTAAAATCGACACGCTGCTGCATCAATACGATCTCTCAACCGATGAAGGCATTGCCTTGATGTGTCTTGCCGAAGCGCTTTTACGCATTCCTGATAAAACCACCATGGATACGTTCATCAGTGATAAAATTTCAACGGTGGAATGGAAAAATCATTTAAGCACGAGTAATTCATTTTTCGTCAATGCCGCCACCTGGTCGTTATTATTCACAGGAAAAATTTACGCACCAACCTTAGATAAACAACGCGGTCTTTTTAGCGCATTAAAACGAACCTCTGCGCGCCTTGGCACCAGCATGATTCGTCCGGTGATTTTTCAAATGATGAAAACCATCGGTAATCAGTTTGTCATGGGACAAGATATTGCATACGCTTTAAAACGCGCAACTAAACAAGAAAAACTGGGCTATCGTTATTCATACGATATGTTAGGAGAAGCTGCTCGCACCAACGACGATGCGGCGCATTATTTCGCTTCTTATGAACGCGCGATTGATGCGATTGGTAAAGCAGCACAATCAACAGATCCTGCGACTAATCCTGGTATTTCCGTTAAACTTTCAGCGTTATCGCCGCGCTATGAACACACGCAACATCATCGTGCCATGCAAGAAGTGGTACCGCAATTACTAGCGCTCGCCCAAAAAGCAAAGCAATATCACATTGGTTTGACCGTTGATGCGGAAGAAGCAGATCGCCTGGATCTTTCTCTCGACATTTTTACTGACGTATTTAAAGATCCTGCCTTAAATGATTGGGATGGATTAGGTCTTGCGGTGCAAGCCTATCAAAAACGCGCGCCTTATGTGATTGACTACTTGGCAGCACTCGCTGAAGAACAAGGTAAACGCATCATGGTACGTCTTGTGAAAGGTGCGTATTGGGATGCTGAAATCAAAATGAGTCAAGTACAAGGATTAATAAATTATCCTGTTTTTACGCGTAAAAATGCAACCGATGTTTCGTATCTTGCTTGCGCTAATAAATTATTACAACGCCGCGATGTTTTCTTCCCGCAATTTGCAACGCATAATGCTTACTCTGTCGCCGCTATTTTAGAGATGGCTGGTGAAAAAGACGATTATGAATTTCAATGTTTGCATGGCATGGGCGCACCGCTTTTTAATCAGATCGTCGATAAAACAAAGTTTAATCGACCTTGCCGTGTTTACGCACCGGTTGGCACCCATAAAGATTTGCTCGGTTATCTTGTGCGGCGCTTACTTGAAAATGGGGCGAATAGTTCCTTCGTCAATCGACTGGATGATAGCAAAACACCGATTGATGAAATCATTGCGGATCCCGTTTCGCGTATCGCATCACTCACTGCAAAACCGCATCCCAAAATCCCATTACCAAAAGACATTTATAAAGCATGGCAAAATTCAAGCGGCATCGATTTATCTGATCGCGATCAATTAATTAAATTAAAAAAGCTCATGGAAAAAGCAGCTAAAACTACTTTTCATGCGGCGTCCCTTATCAATGGTAAAGCGCGACAATCGCAAGTCATACAAACGCTTGTCTCACCTGCGAATACAAAAGAAGTGATAGGCAGTGTGAGTAAAGCAGAGGAGAACGATGTTGATGAAGCATTAGCGATAGCTTATTCAGCAAGTGCAGCGTGGGCAGCTACCCCCGTTGATGAACGAGCAACCATACTCGAACGCGCAGCGATACTTTTTGAAGAAGCCATGCCAACGCTTATGACCATCATCACACGTGAAGGGGGACGTTCCATTCCCGATTGTCTATCAGAAGTACGTGAAGCCATTGATTTTTGCCGTTATTATGCGTATCGAGCACGCATCGATTTAGCAACGTTGACCCTTCCTTCACCAACCGGTGAGTCAAACCAATTGTCTATGCATCCAAGAGGTGTTATCGCTTGTATTAGCCCCTGGAACTTCCCGCTTGCGATTTTCATCGGACAAATCGTTGCCGCACTCGTTGCGGGCAATCCTGTTATCGCAAAACCCGCAGAACAAACACCACTCATTGCGCATCAAGCGGTGCAACTCTTACATCAAGCGGGCATTCCAAAAAATGTGTTGCAACTCTTAATTGGTCGCGGCAGTGTGGTCGGTGCAAAACTCGTTGCTGATCCGCGCGTTGCTGGTGTCATTTTCACCGGCTCCACAGAAACCGCACAGTTCATCAATAAAACATTGGCTGAAAGAAAAGGTCCGCTCGCTCTTTTTGTTGCAGAAACCGGCGGGCAAAATGCCATGATCGTTGATTCATCAGCACTTCTGGAACAAACCGTCGTTGATATCGCACAATCCGCTTTTAATAGCGCGGGTCAGCGTTGCTCAGCACTGCGTGTGTTATTCGTGCAAGAAGATATTGCAGAACGCCTGCTCACTATGCTTAAAGGCCATATGGCTGAAATGACGGTGGGCAATCCTTGCTTACTCACGACGGACGTAGGCCCTGTCATTGATCAACCTTCACTGACCATGCTTAAAGAGCACTATCAAAAAATGCTTGAGACGGGTGAGCTGATTGCGAAAGTCCCTTTGCCTGAAACACCCCCAGGTCATTATTTTGCGCCGTGTGCATTTGAAATAAAGGACCTGAGCATACTCGAGGGTGAAGTGTTTGGCCCCATTCTTCATGTCATCCGCTATCGCGCGCAAGACCTGGATAAGGTCATGGATGCTATCATCAAAACGGGATATGGATTAACATTAGGAATACACAGTCGAATCGATGCAACTGTGCGATATATTGCAAATCGAATGCCAGTTGGAAATATTTACGTCAATCGTAATATGATTGGTGCCGTCGTTGGCGTACAGCCTTTTGGCGGCGAAGGCTTATCAGGAACCGGTCCCAAAGCAGGCGGCCCGCATTATTTGCCGCGACTTTGTGTCGAACGTGCGCTCTCAAATAATATTACCGCGATTGGTGGTAATGCACGTTTAGTTTCACTACTTGAGGATGACTGATGCTACAAGCTCCCACCATTACCTACATTATGTTCCTCATCTTCGCTGGCACGGCCGTCTTATCAACGATGGCCTTGTTCACGCGCCAATCGCTCCTGGTTGCCTATATTGCGCTTGGAATTTTATTTGGGCCCTGGGGACTGAAACTCGTTAGCAATTCACTCATCATCAAACAAACGGGTGATATTGGTATTATCTTTTTGCTGTTTTTATTGGGCCTGCACATGCAGCCGCAAAATCTTTTTCATTCGCTACGCAAAATGAGCATGCTGACGCTCTGGAGTTCCATACTCTTTTTCTTGATTGGTTTCATCCCCAGTTATTTGTTTGGCTTTACTGCCAATGAAAGCCTCATCATTGGTGTTTCAGCTATGTTTTCGAGTACGATTATCGGTATTAAATTACTGCCAACGACCATTTTGCATCACCAACATACAGGGGAACTCGTTGTCAGTATTTTACTTCTCCAGGACCTTATCGCAATCGCCGCTATTTTGATTATTGAAATCATTGCATCACGCACGGTTTCTTATTATCACGTTGCGTTAATCGTTAGCGCCTTCCCGATTATTTTATCTGTCGCCTATCTTTTTCAACGCTATGTTCTCTCTAAGCTGCTGGAGCGATTTGACAAAATTCATGAATACATTTTTATTCTCTCGATTGGCTGGTGTCTTTGCATGGCAGAGCTCAGTCACACCCTGGGACTTTCTGAAGAAATTGGCGCATTTATTGCGGGCGTCACCCTCGCATCCAACCCAATCGCTTTTTATATTGCGGAAAGTTTAAAACCATTACGTGATTTCTTTTTGATTATTTTCTTCTTTACCATCGGCGCTGGTTTTAATCTGGATTATCTGCCGCAAGTGATTGTACCGGCGTGCATTATTGCCGCACTGATTTTAGCGCTAAAACCCGTTATTTTTAGCTGGCTTTTGTATCGTGCTGGTGAAGTGCGTACCGTGAGCTTAGAAATTGGCGTGCGTCTTGGGCAAATGAGTGAATTCTCTCTCTTGGTCATTGCCCTTGCGCTTGAGACAAGACTTGCTTCACCACTAACGACTTACACGGTAGAAGCAGCGATCATTTTAACTTTTATCGTTTCTTGTTATTGGATTGTGATGCGCTACCCGACACCGCTCGCCGCAACCGATCAGTTGCGACGCGATTAAGCGAGAGCATTCATCAAACTATGTCATGCCAGCGTGCTTTTAGCTGGCATCCAGAATGAACCTGAGAAAAGCCTGGATGCCAGCTAAAAGCACGCTGGCATGACATAGTTCCATAAACACTCTCGATGCGGTTGCCTTTTCGCCTCCTTTCTCATGTTGCCTGTGCCAAAAACCAGTTATAATGACCTCTCAATAATTAGATTAACCGGGACCACTCATGGGTACGCACTCACATTCACACCATTCGCATTCGCATGGCGGCCACAGCCACGGTCATGTGCCGCCATCCTTAAATGCGGCCTTTGCTATCGCGATTACGGCAACCCTGGTATACACCGGCGCAGAGGTCGCTTACGCATTCGTTGCGCACTCCATGAGCTTATTAGCAGATGCCGCCCATAATCTTGGGGATGTGCTTGGCTTGGCACTTGCCTGGGGCGCTAATTGGTTACTCTCCTTCCCCGCCAGAAAACGCTACAGCTACGGCTTCAAACGCTCGACCATTATTGCAGCACTTGCCAATGCATTTATCCTGGTTGCCACCTCAGCGCTGATTGCTTATGAATCCATTGATAAGCTCTTTCATTTGAAAGGCGTTGATGAAAACATCGTTATCATTGTCGGTATCATCGGTATATTTGTGAATGGTGGCAGTTCGCTGCTCTTTATGCGCGGTGCGCACGATGATATTAATATCAAAGGGGCTTTTTTACATTTATTGGCCGATGCCGTCATTCTCGCTGGTGTGGTAGTGAGTGCCATTGTCATTAAATACACCGGGATGGAATGGATTGATCCTGTGCTCGGTCTTATCATCGTCGCGATTGTCTTGTGGGGCACGTGGGGACTTTTGCGTGACTCACTCAATTTAATTTTAGATGCAGTACCGCATTACGTTGATCATTTGGGCGTGAAAGACTATCTGCACACTATTCCAGGCGTCAGCGCCATTCATGACTTACACATCTGGGGACTTAGCACCAAGGAAGTGGCGCTCACCGTGCATTTAATCATGCCAAATGCACCACTAACTGATGCTGATTACAAAAAAATTAATCATGATTTGCATGAAAAATTCAGCGTAGATCATGTGACAATTCAAGTTGAAGCTGGTAGCGTAGATGACCCTTGTATTAGAACTGAAGCGTGTTAGCCCTTCACGCAGGCAAGCGGTCTTAAAAAAGCAACGCGTCTTGCAAGATTAGCCGCTTCCGTTGCATAGGCAACTAGCTCGACGTCTTTGTAAGCACCGGGTGCTTCTTCTGCCACACCGCGCATGGTATTGCTGCGAATATAAATACCTTTTTGCGCCAGTTCATCAATCAATTCCCTGCCGCGCCATTTTTTTAATGCTTGCGAACGACTCATTTGCCTGCCCGCACCATGACTTGCTGAGGCAAACGCTGGATTGCCTACATTACCCGCCAATAGATACGAACCTGTCCCCATACTGCCACCAATAAAAACCGGTTGCCCAACCGTCCGATAACGATCTGGTAATAAGACATGATCGGGTGGTAAGGCACGTGTTGCACCTTTGCGGTGCACGTATAGATCACGGCGCACACCATCCACCACATGCTCTTCTTCCTTGCATGTGTTATGCGAAACGTCGTATATGGTTTCCATTTGCATCGTTCCAAATAATTCGGTGAGCGCACGTTCGGTGAGGGCTGCGATGATTTGTCTATTTGCTAAAGCGCAATTAATGCCGGCGCGCATGGCACCTAAATATTGCTGGCCTTCTTCAGATAGAATCGGTGCGCATGCAAGCTCCCGATCAGGCAAATGGATTCCCAATCGTTTCGCTGATTTTGCTAATTGCACTAAATAATCAGAACCAATTTGATGTCCTAATCCGCGTGAACCGCAATGAATGGCAATAATAATTTGCCCTTCTTCAATACCAAAGGCGGCCGCTGCAATGGGATCATAAATTTTCTCAACCACTTCTACTTCAAGATAATGATTGCCTGAACCGAGTGTTCCCATTTCATTTAATTGGCGCTTTTTGGCATGATCCGATACAGAGTGAGGATCGGCACCCAGCATGCAACCGTGTTCCTCAATATAGGCTAACGCCTTCATTTCACCATAACCTTGATCAATCGCCCATTTTGCACCGCCTAACATGACTTCATCAAGTTCGTGCATTTTTAAACGAATAAATCCCTCTTGACCAACACCCGCTGGTACGGACAAAAATAATTTTTCTGCGATCGTTTCCAACTGATTTAAAATATCGGGCAAAAATAAATTAGTACGCAGACAACGCACGCCGCAAGAGATATCAAAACCAACGCCACCTGCAGAAATAATCCCGCCTTCGTTCGGATCGAATGCCGCAACGCCGCCAATAGGAAACCCATAACCCCAGTGCGCATCTGGCATGGTCATCGCAGGTCCAACTAATCCGGGTAATTTTGCGACATTTTCAATTTGCTCTCGGACTTTATTATCCATGCTTGCGATTAATTCTTTCGTGCCAAATAAAATAATGGGGTGTTTACCCGTGGTTAGTTGCCAACGAAAATCATCAAGACGATTGATCTGCGACATATCCATGCTTATACATCCACCACGCAACGCGCTTCCCATCGATGATGGTCGTTTTTAACCGATAACATAGTAAGCGTTGCGCCTTTTACTTCAATACCACGATCCATATTAGCCTGCCATTTTTCACCTGAGACAATTGCTTTCCACAAAGCACCCTTACGGTGTAACCGAAAATCACAAAACACCATATGATGCTCGGCTGCTTTTGCAATCAGCAAATTAAGCCAGATCACCAATGCAAGTTCAACATCGGCTTCTTCAAATTCAAACGTAACAATTTCGCGCGGACGAACAGAGGATAGATTAACCATTAACGAGAACACGGCCTTTGCGGCATCGGCAAAACAAACTTCGAGATTTTCGCCCCGACCAATGATTCCAATGTCCGCATCATGTTCAAAATAATTTTCTGACCCTGCTAACGGTTGCACTTAAAAGGCCACCAGTTTGGGATTGACCAGCTTTTCAAATTGATCAAACGGTAATTGTATGAGCTCAGAATGTGACCCGGCGTTAAAAAGAATATGGTCTTGCTGGCTCAATTCTTTGGAAACAAATACCGGCATATCATACAAATTACCGAACGGCGGCATCGCGCCCACTTCACAGCCTGGAAATTTATTTTTAAATTCAGTTTCCGTCGCAAGATCAGCTTGCTTTACACCAGCCGTTTCACGCAGTTTGGCAAAGTTAACCTGGCCATTCGCTGGTAACACCACCATTGCCATCTTATCATCCAGTTTGACAATGACCGTTTTTGCCAATTGTTTCCCTGAGATGTGCGCAGCTGCCGCAATTTCCTGCGCGGTAAACGCAGGTGAGTGGGTGAGTGATACGTACTTGACCCCTTGACCATCAAGAAATTCTTTGAGTTGTTTGACAGGCATAGCCATCTCCTTTTCTTTTACCCTTTGCCTTCATTATACCTCTTTTAACGACTCCCGAATGGTTGCCTTTTGCAAATGCTTGTTGTTTAATTTGGCTTTCACGATAGAAATGAACAGCTTATGCAACATAATCTATTAATCAAGAAGATAGGTAATCCGCTAAACCCCACACCATGGGTGATTCTCTTTCTCATGACCCATTTACTTGCGTGGACGCTTGTACCAGCGCTTGTTCGCTATAATCTGCCGCTAGATGCGATCGAAGGCACGGTTTGGGGACACCAGCTTGAATTAGGCTATGATAAAAATCCCATGTTAAACGGCTGGCTAACAGCACTCGCTACTTACGGCAGCACCACAGGCTGGGGCGTTTACTTATTCAGTCAATTATCCGTGGTTGCTTGTTTTTGGGTCGTGTGGCGGCTCGCTAAATCAATGCTGCCATCGGTATATGCGCTAATCGCCGTCATGTTACTGGAAGGCATTCAATATTATAACTTTCATGCCATCGACTTTAATGACAATACGCTTGAGCTTGGTCTTTGGGCGCTCACCATTTATTATTTCTATCAAGCATTACGCAAACCCAATCATGTAAACTGGCTATTGACCGGGCTCTTTGCTGGATTAGGCATGATGGCAAAGTACTATACGGTTGCACTCCTGGCTGCACTCGCCCTATTTTTATTGATTGATAAAACAAACCGACAACAATTAAAAAGCGTTTATCCTTACACTGGATTAGGCGCATTCGTATTAATACTATTACCACATACCATTTGGCTCTTTTATCACGACTTCATTACGGTGACTTACGTGTTTGAACGTGCAAGCAGCACACCCAAATGGACAAACCATTTCTTCTTTCCAGCACAGTTTGCCTGGCAACAACTACAAGCCTTTTTACCCGCGATCATTTTGTATGCGCTACTTTTTATCGGTAAAAAACCATTGGCCGTTACACCACAAACTAATTTATCGCGTTTTGATAAACAATTTTTGTTTTATGCAGGACCGGGGCCCTTTTTGCTCACCATGCTGCTGTCATTAGTAACCGGCATCAAATTGCGCGCTGGCTGGGGCATGCCGCTTTTATCACTCTGGGGAATCATCCTTGTCGCAAGCATACAACCGCGATTAAGCATTAAAAAAATCACTGTCTTTCTCACGCTTATTTTCACACTCATCACTCTTTTGTTACTTGGGTATGATTTATCACTCGTCAATTCCCCCGACCCATCCACCGCTAATTTTCCGGGTAAATTCATTGCAGCAAAAATGACTGAAGACTGGCATAATGAATTTAACACTAAACTTGAGTATGTAGCGGGATCGCGTTGGGTGAGCGGTAATATTGAATTTTATTCAAAAGATCACCCAGCGGTTTTTATTGAATGGGACAAGAAGCGCGCACCCTGGATCAATATGGATGACATGAAGAAAAAAGGCGCTGTGTTTGTGTGGAATATCACTGAAAAGGAAAGTTTACCGCGAGAAATTCGTATAAAATTTCCGACACTTAAACCGAGCCGCATCATGACCTTCGATTGGCAACGCAATTATTATCACTTAGCACCCGTTAAAATTGGAGTGGCAATATTGCCCCCCTGCAAAAGCAGTTTATAACTATTCGGTTGACCCGTTCACGCTTCGAGACGCGCACTAACGTGCGCTCAGCGCGAACGGGTCAACCGAATAGTTATAACAATTTTGAGTTCGGACAAAGGACTGAAGTCACCTCAATATGAAAATAATTTCTAAGCTTTTCAATGTAACCGTTAAGCGACAAATGCTTCTGCTGATTTATTTTTCGGTGCTTAGCATTTCGTTGCTATCACCCATTGCCTCTAATCAATACATTCCTAATTCTCCCGATTATGCTTTTCATCTTGTTTTGATTTCGCAGGCAAAAGAAGCGCTTGCCAATGGCCAATCATTCCCTTTACGCATCGCCCCTGATCTCTATCAGGGCTTTGGCTATCCTATTTACCAGTTCTATTCGCCTTTAGTTTACAACGTCGTTGGCGCACTCCATAAATTGGTCATCCCAAGTAATCCCTGGATTGCGTTTAAACTTTCACTGTGGTTTGGTTTGGTATTTGCGGGCGTCTTCGTCTATCGATTAGTACATCGCTTTGTACATTCCGCTTCAGCTTCTCTCTTGTCCGCAACCCTTTACCTGATGTCTCCATTGCTATTAGTGAACATGGGAGCCCGCGGTGATTTAAGCGAGTCAATAGCAATATGCATCCTGCCTTGTGTGCTCTATTTTAGCGTGCAATATCATCACAAACCCTCATTGAACTTATTTATATTGACTTCACTTGCTTGGTTTTCATTAGCGACGACCCATCTCATTACGTTTATTTTTTCTTCCCTATTTATCGGGGTATTTCTAATAACTTTAAACATCCAAATGCAGCTGCCCCTACGAAGGCTAGCGGAGCTCGGGTTGGCCTATGCCTTTGCCTGGTTGCTTGCTTTATGGTATTTAGCACCTGTTATTCTTTTGCCGCCGTATCTTTACACACATTATATTTTGAATAATCCATACACCGCAGGTTGGCTCAGCCCATTATCAACCTTACTCACCCCATCAGCGGCTAGTCCCATGCCGCTGCCAGGCAATGGAAAATTATATTTCCCATTTTATGTCGGCCTCGGTTGGCCCATGCTGCTAGGCATTGGCTATGCCATTTATAAAAAAATACTGGATAACCAGGTTAAAGTTCCCGTTTTTGTCACGCCGCTACTGTTTCTTATTTTTATAGCCTTTTTTGCCGCATGGTCACCGATAAATTTCTGGTTATTTCTCCCCGAATCATTTGGCGTCCTTCAGTTTGGATTTCGTTTAATCATTCAAATGATGTGGATGGGCGCCATATTATTTGCGTGGGGAATTAACGATTTATTTCAACACCAATTAGATGCAAGGCATGTCGCGATTGGTATATTACTCATTGCCATCGCAAATAGCTCATGGATAATGACCAACCAGGAAAGCCGCATCACCTTAGAAAATTTAATTGAACGACCTCAACTTTCCGAATGGGGCACACGTTCCTATGTGATTAACCCATCAACGGTGCTTTACGATAAAAATACAACATTGAATTTACTACCCGTCAAAGAAACAGTGCATTTTTGTCATCGAGAAAAAGCTATCATCGTCTGTCAGATTGCTATTTCAAAGAAAACGACTGATGTTCAGCTTCCCGTTTTATATTACCCGAACATGCTGAATATAAAAGTCAATGGCAAAACCAGCGCTTATCAGCCATTTCCCTATCATAATGAAACTAAAAATTACTTCATCATTAATCCCATGTTAGTGACGCTAAAGCTTGCTCCAGGGAATTATGAAATTACTAGCCGTTTTGTGGGATTCGCTTTGGCAAATGAAATCTCACTTTTCGCCTGGTCGATTTTTGTGTTGCTTCTTCCTTTATCTGTTTTCAATTTCATTAAAAGGAGCTAACTCTAGTCTTGTATTAAGTGCATAATAATGCTTTACTATGGCAACTATAATCACTTTAGCTGTAATTGCAAAAACCAAGCAAACAGGTTAAGTGATGAAGATGAAAAAGAGCGGCTGGCAACCGAAACTGCTCTACTCGTGGCGAGCTTTGTCGGCAACGACAACACTGCATTAGAGAAGGTCTTTAATGTAGTCGAGAAAGTAACGCCTGTCAGATACGAATGCGGTCTTCGAGACGCGTCGGGGCAGGAAGAGAATCGTGAGCACTTTTGTTCACATTTTTAATAGCAGAAAGGTGCTAGGGGATATAAGTTCGGTTAAACAAAAAGTTTCTGTATAGATTGAAGCGCCAATGTTATATCTTGCTGCGTTGTGAATCGCCCAAAAGAAAAGCGTATTGCACCTTTAATTTCTGACTCAGCAAAACCCATCGCACGTAACACATACGAACCTTCTGTGCCTTTACCTTGACAGGCGGAAGCCGTTGATGCAGCGATAGTCGGTAATTGATCGAGTATCGCATCCGCAACCATACCTTCAAAGCGAAGCGATAAAATATGTGGAACGGTGTGGGTCAAATCCGTATTGAATTTAATCGTCGGAATAATTTTTAAGCCTTGTAAAAAACGCTGACGTAATTCAGTAATGCGCTTTATTTCAGTGTCTTTAACTGTCTGCGCGATGGCAAAGGCTTCTCCCATTCCCACAATCTGGTGCGTAGGCAACGTTCCTGATCGCATGCCTTGCTCATGTCCACCACCGTGAATCAATGGTTCAACACGCACACGCGGTTTTTTACGCAAATAAAGTGCGCCTATGCCTTTAGGCCCATACGCTTTGTGCGAGGCAAGCGATAATAAATCAATGGGTGTTTGCTTAAGATCAATTTGCAATTTACCCGGCGCTTGCGCGGCATCGACATGCAATAAAATGCCGCGTTCACTGGTAATCGCAGCAATCTCATTCATCGGTTGCACCACACCCGTTTCATTATTTACATACATGATAGAAGCAAGCACCGTATCATCACGCAAGGCTACGCGAAATTCATCAAGATCAAGTAAGCCATTGGGTTGTGGTTTAAGATACGTGAGCGCGTAACCATTCTTTTCAAGATGCTGACAAACATCGAGCACAGCTTTATGCTCGGTTTGCATAGTGACAATATGCTTCCCTCTGCGCTGATATAACTTGACAGCGCCTTTTATCGCAAGATTATTTGCTTCCGTGGCACCAGAAGTCCAAATGATTTCACTCGCGAGAGCACCAATCAATTGCGCGACTTGATAACGCGCGATTTCAACCGCATCTCTTGCCGCCGACCCATAAACATGGCGTGAGGATGGATTACCAAATACACCCTCTTGCGTGAGACAAGCATACATTTTTTCTGCGACTTGCGGGTCTACTGGTGTTGTCGCTGCATAATCAAGGTAAATTGGTTTCATCATTTAATTATAGTAAACGTCGTGTCATAGGTTGCTTCGGCATTTCTTTTTCAACTGGCAGACGCGCTTCTGGCTGCGTCCATAGTTGTTCGAAATAACCGGTTAATATCAAGGGTAAGGCGAGTGTAGGCGCGACTTTTAATGTTCTCAGTATTAGCCCTTTTGTCAACAGTGCCCACAAGCCTTCTTCCCGCATCGCTTGCTTAAAAACAGAAAAGGTACCAAGATGACTATCCGTTTGTAGTCGTGTTTTCAACGTATCCTGAGGATTTGTCACGACAGCGGCAGCAACACCACCAAACAATGCGGCGAACGAACGCTCATTAGACGTTGCCTTTTTTGTGTCATCCAAATCAAAACCAACCGTCAGAATCGCATAAGAAGTACCAAAAAGTGCGGCACTGCCTGGCACGTTCCTTGCGATCATCGCAGAAAGTCCATTATACAATTTCAAATTCTCGGTCCACATCAGTCGCATAATCGGCATCGTATTGTGATTTTGCCGTTTAATTTTATATGTATCGAGCGGGAAAGTAACTACCGTGACCGCTAAATCGACCAGCGAAGCTGCGGCTGCTTGTATCACGATTTTACCAAGCTTTGCATCGAGGTAAGCTTCTGCAATACCACCCGTTAAATTACTTAACCATTCGACAGCGTCTTCTTGTTTGCTAACTTTAATCGTGCGTGTAATAAAATGATAAACGCCTGCACTGATGAAGCCCTTACACAAGGAATGAAATTTCTGAGTAAACGTTAGCGGCCCAGCGTTCCCAAACAATGCGAGATGGAAGTTCTTTGTATTGATTGGATGAGGAAAAATTTGACCCCTTCTGATAATCGTATCGTAAGGATGCATGAACGCATGCGTCACCAACGCCGCTGCCGCTGCGGGGCCGAATTTGCTCCGCATGGGTAAAGGTTGCTTGTTCTCTAACGCTGGAACCAGAGGACTATCTTTCACAACACACCCCGCTCTCATGTTCTTATAAATATAGTCTGTAGGAGAATAGACTAAATCGAGTGAAAAAGTCAAAACACAGCCGTCAGAAAACAATTCTCCGATGTATCACTATGTTTTTTATAATAACTTTTCAATAAGAGCTTAATACCAGGTTAGGGCTGCTGATTTAATCGGCGTGTCAGAAAACCCGCTTGATTATATTAAAACGCTTGAATCAGTCACGTTTGTGATGAAGAATGGGATGCTTTATAGGCTGCAAAATTAGGCTTAAGTCGGCGTGCTACTGTGCTTAGCAACATTGTAATTCAAGACTAGCGTTCGCTCACCGGTGTTATAAGAACCAATCTTTGCTAAAAAATATTAATAGATGAGGAAATGATAGCATGTATACAATGAGTGATATCTTGAATGCAAGAGAGACGCTTGGTGTTGACGAAAACAGTTCGATACAAGCTATTAAATCCGCCTATCGTAAAATTGCCCTTAAAATACACCCTGATCATAATCAATCGTCTAATGCAACCGTTGAAATGCAACAAATGAATAATGCCTATGAAGTATTGGTAAAAACTGAAAACGGCAAAAAAATAATTGCTGACGATAACATGGATGAACAGCCGGATAATGTTGATGATGAAATAGAGCGTTTGTTCCAATTCTTTCAATATTTTAATAAACCAAGGCGGGCAGATCCGAGTGACTTTATTTCAGAAGAAGCCTTTCAACAAATACTGCGCGATATTAAAGATACTATAAAATCACACGATGGACTTGTTTTACCCGACTATGAGAAGCTATTTGGCGTAAGCGCGTATCAAATTGAGCGGCTTTTGAAGCACTGCGCTGAATATGATGGTCATCGATTTTGCTTATCACACCAAGGTTTTCGGCCAGAGGTGCTCGTTGGTTTATTAAGATATTTAACCGATTATGTTCCCAACACCAAAAACCGATGTGAATTGGATTTAAGTGAAAATGAATTAAACCATCCTGAAGTCGTTGAGATGCTCAAGCATTTTCTTGAACATGCTAAAAGTCAATGGCGGTTAGAATTGAATAAATGTCATTTAAACTTGACTAAAGACTTAGGTGACCACTTTGCAAAATCGAGCTCAATTTATTCCTTGCATTTAGATGAAAATAATTTCTCCAAGAAAGATGCAGAATCCATCATTCAAATTTTGCAAACTAATACATACCTAGAGGAATTCAGCATTGCAGACAATTATTTCTATGGTCAATCACTCTTTGACATAGCAGCATCTGTTGAACATAGTCAGCACTTGCAAAGTATCGCATTTAGTATACAGGGTACACCAACGTTATATTACGATAATATAGATACAAAAATATTCATGAAGGTGTTGAATACCTGCCTAAGAAATAAAAATCAGTTAAGCAATATATCGTTGAGGTCTAAACCATTTGATGATGATAGACTGATATTCGATTCGTCCTGGCCCATCACAGAAATCAACCCCAGAATCACCACACTACATTTCGATGGATTGGATGTGAGCCCAAGCGTGTTACAATCATTTTTAACCACTAATGTGCCAAACTTGAAATCACTATGGATATCATCAAAAAAACTGAGTCATGAAACCCTAATAGCCTTAGCATCAGCGATTAATCAGATGAATGCTCTCGAAGAGCTTTATCTACCCGGTGACGTTGGATCGCCTGAAGACCAGAATGTCATGATAGAGGCGGCGCGCAAACATAAAACACTTAACAAATTATTTCTATCGAAACGCATGGTGGATATACCTCGAGAAGACACTCAAAACAAAAAGCAATCAACATCAGTTAATAAAATAAAACCTGATAGTAAAATAATGCAGGATAAAACTGAAACAGATAATACCCATGATAATATTGCTTTTTCATCTGAAGAATTTAATCATTTAATGATGGAAATTGATGAGATAATCAAAACTGGCGCCGATACATTTAAATTCAAATCGCTTGATGATAAGAAATATACTTCCAAGGGAAGGTTAAGCCGCTGGAACGATGATCACATTAGCTTATCGCAACTGGAAATATTAATGGATAAGCTATTAACAGGCGATTTTGCACGAATAGATTTATCTGAAGAAAACTTTTTGCCGCCTCACCTCTCAAGTGCCATTATTAGAAAACTCAAAGCGCATTACATCAGTGATAACACGCATTCAGCGCAATCAGCATTAGTCGAATTAAATTTATCCCGACTTAATTTCACTGGCCATGCTAAGGATTTAATTGCATTTGTATCACATCCTCAATCAACCCTCGTTAAATTGGATCTCTCGCATACCAAGCTGAGTCCTAGTGAGTTAAGCGAATTAATAAAGGTGATTGCAAATCATAAAACATTGACCGATTTATCGTTGCCGGTTGCTGGATATACCCTCTTTATGTTTGAACGGGATTATATGCAGGATCCAAATAGCTGCTGCCTTGATATAGCCAATATGTTGCGGTTAAATAAGGTATTACGCGCCATTGAAATTACTTCTGGCGGTTTAATGAATAAAAATGATTTATCTAGCTTGCTATCGAGTTTAGGAAAGACCTATATTAAATCAAAAGAACATCATTCAAGTATAATAGAGAATGTTTATAACTTCTTCAAAAAGGAGAAAGCACATTCATCAAGTAAAAACGTTGTATCAACTGATCAACAACCAAATCATTCAATTGAATCATTAATACTCAGAGTCGCCAATTATAGTGCTGATGAACAATTAGCACTTGTTCTCAAAACAAATTCATCACTCAAAAAACTTATTTTGGATTCACGGAATAGCTCTTTCAATGATTATTCTAATACGTTTAAAGCCGCTTTAAGTAGTAGCAGTTTAACGGATTTATCTTTGATAAACTACGACCTTGGATCACACTACGTGAGTGGCCTTGAACTGCGTACGCTGCAAAAGAGTCTTTTGACGTCGATAACGATTGTCAATGGTAATGTCAGTATTGATGTAATAAATGCGTTGAAAGGGTTACCTCTAAAATTGCTCAATCTCGCTGGTAATCAGATGTATTTAAATCGAGGAGGTGAGATTTTACTCGAATTGATTAGCCAAAAATCTGCTACACTGGAATCGCTTGACTTGTCGCGTAATAATTTAGGGAAAACGCTCGATCATTGTGCGCCCGCTAAAATATCTCACTTTTTAAACGCATTAAGCGCTATCTTGCGTGACTGCCATCAGTTAACACAACTTAATATTGCAAATAATAGCGGTTTCACCTTGTATGATATTTTGCGATTCTTGCATAGCCTCAGAGCTAATCATTCGAATTTAATTGATATCAAATGCACTGTGCCAGAACATAATTACCATGGCGCATTATTGCAAAAACATATTGCCGAATATGTTAACTTTTATTTAGCTGAAATGAATTTAAAAAATACCCTGTTATCAAAGCATCATGACACAATGACGAGTAAGCATTCGGCATGGACTGATTTGGAACAGTTGTACAAGAATCAAATCAGCAAATTATTAGTTGATATTAAAAAATTGATCGATTTCAAATTGCATGGAACACTATTCGACCAACTACTTCGCACAAAACCGAATACTGATTTCAAGTACTCTCCTGTGCATGCTAAAATTGTATCTTATGCGATGGACGGCAAATACGAACTGTTTCATGAAGCACTAATGAACTGGAAGGCCGAAAAGGGAGATACTGAAGATCAAATTGATCTTCATGCTAGTCTTATCATGGATTTGATCAATGAAACACTTTTCTTATATGCGAATAGTATCAACGTATTTCAGATACAAGGTGATGAGTGGGCATCTTCATATAATCATCAGCCTCATGATGCCCTATCTTATGAGAAGAAGTTAGTCATTATCGAAATGGCTGAAATGCAACAAGAAACCGACTCTAACAAACGATATTACAAGCGAGGTTAGTGAAGAGAAATGATACAAGGAAGTATTATGCGAGTAAGCCCACATAAACGGGCATTCTTATTAGCCACCATTAGTCTCTGCCTTTTGTATTTCGTCTTTGAACTTTTCTTTAATCGCTATGCCATGTTTTCTGCAGATGAATTTTGGGTCGCACATCACGCTTATCAATTTAAAACTGGCCTGCCATATCGTGATTTTTCACCGTATAAAACGGTGCTGGGCTATTACGTTTTATTGCTTCCCATGCTGATCTCACATGGTTTGATAACAACGTTAACCTTCATGAAAAATAGCATGGCGTTATTAAATGCCATTGTTTTTTTTGCTGCGGCCTGTTGGCTAACCCGCTTTTTTAGCCAGCGTGCAATTATTGCAAGTCTTAGTTTACTTTTAATGAGTGAAATGGTGCTCGTCTACTCAACGAACATTCGCATTGATCTTATGGCGTATTGGCTTTCTTTGTTCTCATTACTTTTATTATTAGAAAAACGATATACGTTGGCGGGTATCTTACTTGGTCTCGGTTTTGCTGCGTCACAAAAAGTGATTTGGTATTTAGCTGCCAGCAATATCGCATTCCTCACACAATGGTGTTTACTCACTCGCGACCGCAACACACTGCTTGCTATGCTGCGCTTTAATCTCACTGTGTTGCTACTCATCGTATCTTACGTTCTGTTTTGGTCTATGCTCGCCGGCTGGCATAGTGTCTTACATAACGTTTTTTACGAAGCAACACTCATGTATGCGCTTGATTGGTATGCAAAGGCACGACAACTCTTTTGGTCTATCATTACCATTTATAATCCTTTACTCATCTTACTTTGGCCATTTACTTTAATGAGCCTTGCGGTTACTTGTAAAGATGATCACCATTATCAAACTCGATTCTTTGTTACCATTTATGCGTTGACCATATTGGCATTTCTAATCCCTTACAAACAAATTTTTCCCTACTACATGCAAGTTACTTATCCTGTTTTACTCGTCCTTTATGCGGCGTTTTTTGATTGGTTAATCCAGATATTAAAAGCAACCACACTAACCCTACTGATCAACCGAAAAATTATTTATGGTTTAATGGTCATATATTTAGCCGCTATTTGCTATACAAATGTATTCCTACACTTACCACTCGCCTATTTATTAATAATTGCCTTACCGGTTTCAATTGGGCTTTACTGTCTTTTTCACTGTATACTCAGTCAAGCAATGAGATCAGCTTTATTTAATATTGGCGCAGTCGTCGTCCTCTTTTTAGGTTTTCTATATCCACTTAGCATACTTAGCGCAAAAATGATTAACTTAAATGGGCAATACCAAAAAATACTTATCCAAAACATGCAAACCCTACTAACCGATAATGATGGTTATGTCGCTGGGATTGAACTGATGTATGATCATACACAACCGGTTGCTGGTTTGCGGCATTTAATGGGAACCGCCGTTGACTATCTTTATTCACCTACTGAAAAACTACGCCGAGCCATGCTGACGTCTTTATATGAAGATCCCAATGCAACTATTCAATCGGTGATTCAACATATGGAAAAAGAACCTGTTAAATTTTACGTGAACAATTACCGCGTGCATGCACTGCCACCCGCCATAAAAACTTATTTAGCGAAAAATTATAAACATTTTTGGGGTAGTATTTATTTATATGCACCACAAATTGCAGCGAAACAGCATCCAATAACAGTCAAATTTTCTGGCAATTATGCAATTGACACGGGTGCGGTAAATGCGGTTATGATTAATGGTAAAGTGATCCAGCCGCACACCGTGATCTACTTAAAAAAAGGTAATTATCTTTCTACTGCTCGTGAATCCTATAGATTGGTATTAATACCTCCTACAAAAAACTTGCAGCTTAATGAATCAATGCGAGCTGATGAATGGGAAAAGGTGATCTTCTAATGAAATTAATAAAGTATTTTCGCGAGCAAAAGCAGATCATCGACTTTATCGCCACGTTTCTTTGCGTTACTATTGTATATCGATTCATTTTTTTAGTTAGCAACGAACAAACCACTTTCGAACCATTCAATTTTCTCATCACTATACATGCCCTTGGCTTTGTGAGCGATCTCATCGCTTGCACAATACTGATCCCGCCGTTACTTATCACCCGGTATATTTTACATAAGTTATCTGGAGCGTACTCGGCATTTTTTTGTGAAAGTTTATTCATTATCACTTTCGTGTGCATCAGCCTTATCTATCTCATTAATCAAAAAATATTTTCTGCCTTATTCATCGGCCTCAATTCCACCCTGTTATCGGCTTATTTCCACCAGGGTTTTTCTGCACTAACTCTCTATTCAGTTTTTACGGTAACTGATCTCGCCCTATTATTCTCGATGCTATTTATTTACCTTATCGTGCGATGTTTGCCGATTCATATCACTCGCAAAATGATTGCCTATTGCTTGCTCCCATTTTATTTTTTATCGGCACTATGGGGTGCATCCGTTTTTTTATCCTCGCGTATTAATCCAAGCAATCGTTTTATCGCTATTTATAGCAATCCAATCAGTCAAATGACTTACACGTTTCTAAAAAGTTTCAACGCCTATAATAATGCGCACCTAAAAATAAATGCCAAACAAACTCATAGCATTTCTCTCGTCGATCCCAGCTTTTTAGCAGAAAATCAAGTGCGCGAAATGCCAACCTTACGTAAACTCAACGTCAAACCACTGAATGTCGTTATCTTTGTTTTAGAGAGTGTTGGGACAAGTTATATTTTTAATGATATTAATGGAAAAATACCCATGCCCTTCTTAAAGTGGCTATCCACTCAAGGGATTTGGTTTAACAATCACTACAGTGCGGGCAATATCAGTGCGTTAGGACAATTCAGCTTGTTTACGGGTATTTATCCCAACCCGACTCCCACGCATTTTGAAATGCAAAATGAATTGCAACTTCCAACTATCGCCACCTGGCTTGGTAAGCAGTATGATTCATTTCTGGTTTCAGCCAGCAATAATTTATATTTCTCCATGGGCATAAATAAAACATTTACTGAGTATGATAATGCGATCACCATCAAGCCCGATGGAGAAAATTTATTTTTCGACATGTTTTTAGATGAAACTGATGGATTCAATTTTTTCTCGCATCGATTAAGTCAAGCCAAAAAGCCATTCCTGGCTGTTTACTGGAGCGGTGCGGCACATTTCCCCTATAAAGACTACAGTGCGATCGCGAAGATTATAAAACCTGCCAACGCCTATTCGCGTTATATTAATGGCCTTGTTTTATTAGACCAAGAAATAAAAAAAACCTATCGGCTATTAAAAAAGCAACATTGGTTAGAAAATACAATTTTCATTATCGCTGGCGACCATGGCGAATCCTTTCCCGAGCAGCATGACATGTATTGTCATGGCAAATCCCTATTTGATGCGGAAATCAAAACACCGTTATTAATTTACGCGCCAAAACAACTGAAACCGCGTCTTGTTAACCACGTCACTAGCACCGTTGACTTACTGCCAACCTTGTTAGATATCTTACACATTAGACATGAAAAGCAATTGCAGGGCGAATCCGTATTTAAACGCGCTTATTCACGCGAATTTATTTTCACCTATGGTGATGAAGATGAGCTTGCCGCCATCGATCACAATAATTTAAAAATGATTCTTTCATTTTCGAATGCGACATGCAGCCGATATGATTTAAACCGCGACCCAAAAGAAAGACATCCGCTTGCTTGCGTAAAGGACAAACAACAAGAAGCTATTCTTAAATTTAGAGCTTATCAGCCAGAACTGTTAGCTTGGTACAATGGCTCATCTTCGCTCGATCAGCTGCACTGACGATAATATTCCGCGCAATATATTCATCTCCATCACATCAGGACGCGCACGCAAAAAGAAGCGTCTTAAGCGCGTCATCAGTTTGCGCGGTGCATTCATTTTCAAAAACTGAAGCTCAATCAACACTTCTTGTAGATGCGTAAAAAACAATTCCATCTCACCGGCTGTCGCTAGGCGATAATCCCATTCATCGGCGTAGGATGCTTCATTCAAACTGGCAATTCGTAACTCATAAGCAACTATCTGTACGGCGGCGGCCACATTAAGCGAGGTGTAATCAGGATTTGCTGGAATCTGAATATGGAGATGACAAGCTTGCAGCTCCTCATTGGTCAAACCAGAGCGCTCACGGCCAAAGACAATAGCAGTATGGCTATTGACAGGCTCGCCGGCCACTTTGACCGCCATCTCCCGAGGGGCCAGCAGTGGCCAGGGGATCTTGCGTGAGCGGGCACTGGCACCCACGACCAGCGTACAGTCGCCAACAGCTTCCTCCAGGGTCTCAACGACTACTGCGTTTGCAACCACATCGGTCGCGCCAGAGGCCATTTCCTCCGCTTTTGGGTCAGGAAATTGCTCGGGTGAAACGAGGTAAAGCTCGCTTAATCCCATTGTTTTCATCGCCCTAGCAGCAGAACCAATGTTGCCTGGGTGTGAGGTATTGACTAACACTATTCGAATTTGATCTAGCATGAAATTAACCCTGGCGTCACGGCCTTAATCGTTTTATGATGATCGGCCTTCGATAACAACAAATGATGCTCTTTATACATTATGCGCGAACCAATCATCAATATTGCGACTGAAGCTGCGCGTGCAGCCGGAAATCTTATCATGCGAGCCAGCAAAAGGCTCGATATGGTCAAAATTGCCGAGAAAAAACCGAACGACTATGTGACCGAAATCGATCAAAAGGCCGAACGGGAAATTATCGCTATCATTCAAAAGGCTTATCCAACTCACGGTATTGTGGCTGAAGAAAGCGGCGAAACCGAAGGTGAAGACAGTGACTACACCTGGGTCATCGATCCCATTGATGGAACAAGGAATTTTATTCACGGTTTTCCGCATTTTGCAATCTCGATTGCCCTGCTCTACAAAAATAGAATTGAACACGGCGTTATTTACGACCCCATCCGTCAGGAATTATTCAAGGCATCCCGCGGCAAAGGGGCGCAACTAAATGAACGCCGCATACGCGTTGCTGACCGCAAACTATTAAAAGATTGCTTGCTCGGTACAGGCTTTGCTTATCGTTACAAAGACAAAGAAAATGGTGTGCCGCTCGACGTCTTTCAAACCATGACTTCGATGAGTGGTGATATCCGCCGTGCAGGCGCTGCGACCTTAGATCTTGCTTACGTTGCCTGCGGCAGACTCGATGGCTTTTGGGAGTTTGGTCTTAATATTTGGGACATTGCTGCCGGCATCTTATTAATTAAAGAAGCAGGCGGCATGGTCTGCGATACACAAGGCGGCGAAGATTACTTAAAAACTGGTAATGTCGTTGCAGCAAACCCTACCATTATTCGACAATTATTAAAAACAATAAAACCTGCATTAACATAATTTCAAGTGTTCCCGCTGAGGAACAAGCGTGTCATCCCGAGTCACAATAAATGAGAATGTTTATGGAACTGTGTCATGCCA